>SCVU01000082.1 GCA_004296785.1 Planctomycetota bacterium | reverse complement strand
GAGCGCCTGGCGAGCGCCGCGCGGCGGCTCGACGTCGCGCTCCCCATCGCGCTGCGCGCCGGCGTCGCGGCCGGCTGGCTCGGCATCGGCGACGCCGAACGCGCGCGCGCCGAGATCGAGCGCTGGCCGCAGGCCGAGCGCGCCGGCGCCGAGGCCGAGCTGTTGCGCGCCGAGATCGCGCTCGTGCTCGGCGAACACGCCGAATCCGCGCGCTGCTTCGAGCAGGCGGCGCGCTTCGACGAATCGCACGGGCCGCGCGCGCGGCTCGGTCGCGCGCGCGCGCTGGCGAGCGCGGGGCGCTGGGAGGACTGCGAGGCGCTGGCGCGCGAAGCGCTGCCCGGGCTCGACGAGCGCGAGGGCGCGGAAGCCCGCGCGCTCGCCGCGAGCGCCGCGTTCCGCCGCGGCGATTCCGAGGCCGCGCGCGCCGAGTTCGAGGAGCTGATCCGCGCCGCGCAACGCGTCGGCAATCCCGTGCGCGAGGCGGCGCTGCGCCAGGACCTCGGCACGCTCGAACGCCGCGCGGGCTCGCTCGAGCGCGCGCTCGAGCACTACGAGGAGTCGGAGCGGCTGTACGCGCGCGCCGGCGTGCTCGCCGGCAGCGCGCGCGCGCGCACGCAGCTCGCCGGGCTGCTGCGCGAGCGCGGCGAGCTCCTGCGCGCGGACGAGCTGCTGCAGCGCGCGATCCCGCTGCGCGAACGGCTGGGCGACAAGAGCGGCGCGGAGATCGCGCGCGGCACGCTCGGCCTGTGCCTGGCGGAGCGCGGTCACGTGCGCGCGGCGCTCGAGGAGCTCGCGCGCGCCGAGCTCGCGCTGCGCGGCGCCGCGGGGCAGCTGCACGGACCGCTGCTGCGCGCCCGCATCAGCAAGCTCGAGGCGCGCATCGGCGCCAGCGAACACGACTGGCGCGCGGAACTCGAGCGGACCGGCGATCCGCGCGCGCTGCTGAGCCTCGCGCGCGAGGCTGCGCTGCGCGGCGATCCCGCCAAGCAGCGCGCGCTCGCGGAGCGCGCGGCGGATCTCGCGCGGCGCCTCGGGCTCGACGCGACGGTGGCCGAGGCCGAGTTCGTGCGCGATCCCGACCGCGCGAGCGAAGGCGTGCTCGCCGCGCGGCCGCCGGGCAGCAACGTCAGCGTCCTCGTACACCAGGACGCCGCGCTGTGGCGCGCGATCACGCGCCGCGACGCCGCGGATCCCGCGGCCGAGCTCGCCGAGCTCGAGGCGCTGTGCCGCGAACTGCTCGCATGCGGACGCGACGATCGCGCCGCACGCGCCTGCGCCGCGATCGCGGCGCGCGCGGAGAGCTCGCGCGAACGCGCGCGCTGGGCCGAGGAGGGCCGCGCGTGCCTGGCGCGCTGCTCGATCGGCCTTTCGATCACGGAGTCGGCTGCGCTCGCTGCCAGCCTGCTCGGACTTCCCGATCCGCGCCCAGCGGATCTGGTCACGTTGGAAGATTCCGGCCTAGACGAGGACGACGACATGCAACTTCTGCAGATCCTGGAACTCAACCACCGGCTCGTCCGCGAGGACAGCCTGCCCGAGCTGCTCGGCGCGATCGTCGAGAGCGCGATCTCCGTCACCGGAGCCGAACGCGGCTTCCTCGTGCTCGAGGAAGAGGGGCGGCTCGTCTTCGACACCGCGCGCGACTCGCGTCGCGGCGGCATCGAAGAGCCGGAGCTCGCCGTCTCGCGTTCGGTGATCGAGCGCGCGCTGGCGGCCGAGCGTTCGCTGCGGCTGTCGAATGCCGCCGAGGACCCGTTGCTCGGCAAGTCGCCGTCGGTCGTCGCGCTCGAGCTGCGCTCGATCCTGTGCGCGCCGTTCACGGTCGGCCCGCAACTGCGCGGCGCGCTGTACGTCGACCACCGGCTGCGCACCGGCGCGTTCGACGCGCGCGCCGAGCGCCTGCTCGGTCTGCTGTGCGACCAGGCCGCGATCGCGATCGCGCAGGTCCGCCGCGTCGAGGAGATCCGGCGCCTCAACGAGCGACTGGGCGAGCGCGTGGCCGCGCAGGCCTCCGACCTCGCGACCGCGCGCGCGCAGCTCGCGCGCGTCGGCCTGCCCGCGCCGGCGGGCGGGATCGTCGGCAGCTCGCCCGCGATCCAGCGCGTGCGCGCGCTGCTCGAACGCGCCGCGGCCGCGCCGCTGCCGGTGCTCGTCACCGGGCCGAGCGGCTCGGGCAAGGAGCTCGCGGCGCGCGCGCTGCACGAGCTCTCGCCGCGTGCGCGCGGCCCCTGGGTCGCCGAGAACTGCGCTGCGCTGCCGGCGTCGCTGATCGAAGCCGAGCTGTTCGGCCACCGCCGCGGCTCGTTCACCGGCGCCGAAGAGGATCGCGCGGGGCTGTTCGAACGCGCCAGCGGCGGCACGCTGCTGCTCGACGAGATCGGCGAGCTGCCGCTCGAGCTGCAGGCGAAGCTGCTGCGCGTGCTCGAGACCGGCCGTGTGCGCCGGCTCGGCGACACGCAGGAGCGCGAGTGCGACTTCCGCCTGATCGCCGCGACCAACCGCGATCTGCAGCGCGAGGTACGCGAAGGCCGCTTCCGCGAGGATCTGTACTACCGCCTCAACGCGCTGCACATCGCGCTGCCGACGCTCGACGAGCGCCTGTCGGACGTGCCGGAGCTCGTCGAGCACTTCCTGCGCTTCGAGGAAGTCCGCAGCGGCGTGCGCCGCCGCGCGTCGCGCGAGGTGCTCGCCCAGCTCTCGCGCCGGCGCTGGCCGGGCAACGTGCGCGAGCTGCAGAACGAAGTGCTGCGGCTGTGCGCGCTCTGTCGCGGCGACCTGGACGACCCGGACCTCGTGCGCGAAGCTCAATCGCTCTCGCTCGAATCGTTCGCCGGCGCGGCCGAGCCCGGTCCGCGCACGATGGAGGAGATCGAGCGCGCAGCGATCCTCGCCGCGCTGACGCGCGCGCGCGGCGATCGCCGCGCGGCGGCGCAGGAACTCGGCATCTCGCGCGCGAAGGTCTATCAGCGCATCAAGGACTGGCGCGAGCTCGGCATGCTGCCGGCGAGCGTCGAGGCGCTGTAGCACACGAGATCGAGATCGAACGGCGCGCGTGATGCGTGGAGTCGCGCGCTTCGCGCGCGACTTACGCGGCGGAGGACCGCCGCGTGACTTCGCACAGCGAGCGGGCGCGAAGACGCGCCCGCTCGCTGTGCGAAGTTCAAGTCGAGAGGGCGTTGAGATCGCGAAGGGCGTCGAGGGCCGGACGGGCGGAGAGAGCGGGACGCGAGTTGAGATCGAGAAGCGCGTTGCGATCGAAGCACGCGTCGAGATCGCGGCACGCGTCCAGATCGCGACAGGCGTCGACATCGAGGCACGCGTCGACATCGAGACACGCGTCGAGATCGACGAGCGCGCTG
>SCVU01000633.1 GCA_004296785.1 Planctomycetota bacterium | reverse complement strand
TTGAAGTCGTCCATCGGCGGCAACTGCACCGGCAGCGCGTCGTCTGCGACCGCGATCGTGCGGCCGTCGGCCAGATGCAGCAGCGGGAACGGCTCGCCCCAGTAGCGCTGGCGCGAGAACAGCCAGTCGCGCAGCTTGTACGTGACGCGCGCCTCGCCGAGCCTGCGCTCGATCAGCCACGCGATCGCCTTCTTCTTCGCGGCCTCGACGCCGAGCCCGTCGAGGAAGCCCGAGTTCATCGCCGGGCCCTCGCCGAGGTACGCCTTGCCATCGAAGCCCGGCGGCGGCTGCACGGTGCGCACGATCGGCAGGCCGAACTTCTCGGCGAACGCCCAGTCGCGCTCGTCCTGACCGGGCACCGCCATGATCGCGCCGGTGCCGTAGCCGGCGAGCACGTAGTCGGCGACCCAGATCGGGATGCGCGCGCGCGGATCGCCGACGTCGAAGGCCGGATTGCGCGCGAAGAGGCCGCTCGCGACGCCGGTCTTCTCCTTCGACGCGTCGCCGCGCTCGAGCTCGCTCTTCGACGCCGCCGCGCGCACGTACGCGACGACGGCGGCGCGCGACTCGGCGGGCGCCTGCTTCAGGATCGGATGCTCGGGCGCGACGACCATGAACGTCGCGCCGAACAGCGTGTCCGGCCGCGTCGTGAACACGGTCAGCGGCTCGCGCGCGCCCTCGACCTCGAAGCGGATCGCCGCGCCCTCGCTGCGGCCGATCCACTCGCGCTGCTGGATCTTGATCGACTCGGGCCAGTCGATCGCGTCGAGATCCTCGAGCAGCCGATCCGCGTACGCGGTGATCTTCAGCATCCACTGCTTGAGCGGACGCCGCACGCACGGGTGGTTGCCGCGTTCGGACCGGCCGTTGATCACCTCTTCGTTCGCGAGGACCGTCTTCAGCTCCTCGCACCACCACACCGGGACCTCGGCCTGGTACGCGAGCCCGCGCTCGAACAAGCGCTTGAACACCCACTGCGTCCAGCGGTAGTAGCGCTCGTCGCTCGTGTCGATCTCGCGCGACCAGTCGTACGACAGGCCGATCGCCTTGAGCTGGCGCCGGTAGTTCGCGGTGTTCTCGAGCGTCGTCTGGCGCGGGTGCTTGCCCGTTTGGATCGCGTACTGCTCGGCCGGCAGGCCGAACGCGTCCCAGCCCATCGGGTGCAGCACGTTCGCGCCGTGCATGCGCGCCTTGCGCGCGAGGATGTCGGTGCCGATGTACCCGACCGCGTGACCGACGTGCAGGCCCGAGCCCGACGGGTACGGGAACATGTCGAGCACGTAGTACTTCTTGCGCGCGGCGTCGAAGCCCGGCTGGCCGGGGTTCGTCGCGCGGAAGGCGTGCTCGGACTCCCAGCGCGCCTGCCAGCGCGGCTCGATCTCGGAGGGGCGGTAGCGGTTCGCGCTGCTCGGTTCGATCGTGTTCACGGTGAAGAGCCGCACAAGATACGCGCGCGCACAGCGCCGACCAAACGCTACGCTGCCCACGTGCTCGCGACTCTGCTGCTCGTCGCCGACGTCACCGTTCGCACGAGCGGCGAGCTGCGCGCGGCGCTCGCGGCCGCGAAGCCCGGCACCACGCTGCTCGTCGCGCCGGGCGAGTACGCCGGCGGCATCGTCGCCAGCGGCGTGCGCGGCACGGCCGCGCAGCCGATCGCGCTGCGCGCGGCCGACCCCGCGCAGCCGCCGCTGATCCGCGGCGGCACGTGCGGGATCCAGCTCAGCGATGCCGAACACGTCGAGCTCGCCGACCTCGTGTTCGAGCAGCAGACCGGCAACGGCGTCAACATCGACGACGGCGGCACGCTCGACACGCCGGCGCGCGGCATCGCGCTGCGCCGCCTCGTCGTGCGCGACACCGGGCCGCAGGGCAACTGCGACGGGCTCAAGCTCTCGGGCGTCGACGGCTTCGCGATCGAAGGCTGCACGATCGAGCGCTGGGGCAGCAACGGCTCCGGCATCGATCTCGTCGGCTGCGCGAACGGCGCGGTCGAGCGCTGCACGCTGCGCAATCCCGCCGACCGCGCGACATCGTCGGGCGTGCAGGCGAAGGGCGGCTCGCGCGCGATCCGCATCGAGCGCAATCGCTTCGAGCACGCCGGCCAGCGCGCGGTGAACATCGGCGGCAGCACCGGCCTCGACTACTTCCGCCCGCCGCTGTCCGAGCTGTCGAGCGCGTGCAGCGAGGCCGCACGGATCACCGTCGCGGGCAACACGTTCGTCGGCAGCGACGCGCCGATCGCGTGCGTCGGCGTCGACGGCGCGCAGGTGCGCTTCAACACGCTCTACCGGCCGCAGCGCTGGGCGCTGCGCATCCTGCAGGAGACGCGCGACCCGCGCTTCGTGCCGTGCCGCAACGTCGAGTTCACCGACAACCTCGTCGTGTTCGAGCGCGCGCGCTGGTCGGCCGGCGGCGTCAACGTCGGCGCGGGCACCGAGCCGGATTCGTTCCGCTTCGAGCGCAACGCGTGGACCTGCAGCGACGACGCCGCGCGCTCGCGCGAACTCGTGAAGCTGCCGACGCCCGAGCGCGACGGCCGCTACGGCGTCGATCCGCAGTTCCTCGACGCGGCCTCGCTCGACCTGTCGGTCCGCGCCGGCTCGCCGGCCGCGGGCGTGGGCGCGCACGCGTTCGGCGCGCAGGCGGCGCGCGAGCCCGAGCCTTTGCGCGAGCGTTGACTCCCAAGCGCCGCGACGGCATCCTTTCCGCCCCGCTGCGCGAGCGCAAGACGCGCCGGCGGCGTGACAATCCGGGGGATTAGCTCAGTTGGTAGAGCGTCGCAATGGCATTGCGAAGGCCAGGGGTTCGAGTCCCCTATCCTCCACCACCCTGCTGTCGATTCTTTGATGACCGACCTCGCCGCTCCCGAGCGCCTGGCCAAGATCGCGGCGATGCGCGCGGCCGGCGTCGATCCGTATCCGGCGCGCGGCATCGACGCGGCGCCGATCGCCGAGCTCGCCGCGGGCGCCGGCACGGCCGAGGCGCCGGGTCCGAAGATCGGCTCCCAGGTCGCGGTCGCCGGCCGCGTCGGCGTGTTGCGCGACTTCGGCAAGCTCGTGTTCGCGCCGCTCGCCGATCGCAGCGGCAAGATCCAGATCGGGCTGCAGCGCGACAAGCTCGCCGCGTGGTGGGAGCACCGCAAGTGGCTCGACGCCGGCGACCACCTCGGCGTGCGCGGCGAGCTCGGCTTCACGAAGAAGGGCGAGCTCACCGTGTGGGCGACCGAGGTCGTGATCCTGTCGAAGACCGTCGCGCCGCCGCCGGAGAAGTGGCACGGCCTCGCTGATCAAGAGCTGCGCTACCGCCGCCGCTACGTCGACCTGTGGGCGAACGAAGGCGTCGCCGCGGTGTTCGCCAAGCGCAGCCGCGTGCTCTCGCTGGTGCGCCGCTTCCTCGAGGCGCGCGGCTTCCTCGAGGTCGAGACGCCGACGCTGCACCCGATCGCCGGCGGCGCGACCGCGCGGCCGTTCGTCACGCACCACAACGCGCTCGACGCCGATCTGTACCTGCGCATCGCGCCCGAGCTGTACCTGAAGCGGCTGATCGTCGGCGGCCTGGAGCGCGTGTTCGAAGTCTCGCGCAACTTCCGCAACGAGGGCATCTCGGTCCGGCACAACCCGGAGTTCACGATGCTCGAGCTGTACCAGGCGCAGGCCGACTACCGGCACATGATGGAGCTCACCGAGACGCTGTTCGAGCACCTCGCGCGCGAGCTGTCGGGCGGCACCGTCGTCGAGTTCCGCGGCAAGACGTACGACTTGAAGGCGCCGTTCGCGCGCCTGCGGTATGCGGATCTGTTCCAGCGCCACGTCGGTTGCGACTTGCACGATCGCGACGCGGTGCGCGCGAAAGCTCGCGAGAAGGGACTGGAAGTTCCATCCGCCGACGACGACGCCGCGTACTGGCGGCTGATGAACGACGTCTTCGAGAGCGCGGTCGAGCACGAGCTCGGCGGACCGGTGTTCATCACCGACTACCCGACGCCGATCTGCCCGCTCGCCAAGCAGAACCCCGCCGACCCGCGCTTCGCCGAGCGGTTCGAGGTCTACGTCGGCGGCATGGAGCTCGCCAACGCGTTCAGCGAGCTCAACGATCCCGCCGAGCAGGAGCGCCGCTTCGTCGAGCAGGTCGCGAGCCAGGATCCCGAGGCGCCGGGCGAGGTCGACGTCGACTACGTGCAGGCGCTCGAGTACGGCATGCCGCCCGCGGGCGGCCTCGGCATCGGCATCGATCGACTTTGCATGGTGCTGACCAATCAGGACTCGATCCGCGACGTTCTGTTGTTCCCGACGTTGAGGCAGCACAAGACCCGCGCGACCGCCGCAGAGACTGTCGCCGACGCAGGAGCGGCCGCGGGCTAGCCGCGTGTACAAGCTCTTCCTCTCCTGGCGCTACCTGACCGCGCGGCGCACGAACCTGATCGGCATCGTCGGGATCACCGTCGGCGTCGGCGCGCTGATCATGATCCTGTCGATCATGACGGGGTTCCTCGACGAGCATCGCGCGGCGATCCGCGGCGGGCTCTCCGACCTCGTGATCACGCCGATCCACCTCGCGCGCGCCGACCGCGCGGTGCCGCCGCGCGACCCGGAGCCGCTGCTCGACATCGTGCGCGCCGATCCGCGCGTCGTCGACGCCGCGCCGCGCCTCGTGTGGGGCGGGATGATCTCGCCGCGCGGCGCGCAGACCGAGGTCGCCGAGGTCTACTACAGCCACCCGGAGACCGGCAACGTGCCGGTCGTGCAGCTCGTCGGCATCGACGTCGAGCGCGAGTACGGCGTGACGACGCTGCGCTCCGCGCTCGAGCGCGTCCGCACCGATCCGTCGAGCGCGCGCCACGGCGTGCGCGACCTCGACAACCCGTTCGAGCCGCCGCCGGGGCTGCCCGACGACGGCGTCGCGTACCGCGGCGTGCTGGTCGGCAAGAAGCTGTACGACACGTTCCAAATGCGCGTCGGCGACCGCGTCAACGTGCTGACGGCGGTGCCCGACACGCGCTCGCGCACGGTCAAGAGCAACAACCTCGTCTTCACCGTGTGCGGCGCGTTCAAGACCGGGCAGAGCGAGATCGACAGCGACATCGCG
>SCVU01000632.1 GCA_004296785.1 Planctomycetota bacterium | reverse complement strand
CATGTTCTTCGAGGGCGACAAGATCACGCCGATGCGCGAGATGATCTTGTCGGAGAGCACAGCCGAGCGCGAGCGCGCGCTCGCGAAGCTGCTGCCGCTGCAGCGCGCCGACTTCGAGGGCATCTTCCGCGCGATGCAGGGCCGGCCGGTGACGATCCGCTCGCTCGACCCGCCGCTGCACGAGTTCCTGCCGCACGACGACGCGTCGCAGGCGCTGGTCGCCGCGCGCATGGGCGTGCCCGCCGAGCGGATCGCCGCGAAAGTGCGCGCGCTGCACGAGACGAACCCGATGCTCGGGCACCGCGGCTGCCGCCTCGGCATCGCGTTCCCCGAGATCACGCGGATGCAGGCGCGCGCGATCTTCGAGGCCGCGTGCAACGTCGCGAAGGCGACGCGCACGAAGCCGCGCGTCGAGGTGATGATCCCGCTGGTCGCGACGCGCAAGGAGCTCGAGCTGCAGGCCGCGATCGTGCGAGAGATCGCCGAGGCGGTGTTCGCGGCGAGCGGCGTGCGCGTCCCCTATCTCGTCGGCACGATGATCGAGCTGCCGCGCGCGTGCGTGACGGCGGGCGACATCGCCGAGGCCGCGGAGTTCTTCTCGTTCGGCACGAACGATCTGACGCAGACGACCTACGGGATCAGCCGCGACGACGGCGCGCGCTTCGTGCCGCAGTACATCGAGCAGGAGATCTTCGAGCGCGATCCGTTCGCGGCGCTCGACCGCGCGGGCGTCGGGCGGCTGATGCGGATCGCGTGCGAGGACGGGCGCGCGGCGCGGCCGAAGCTCAAGCTCGGGATCTGCGGCGAGCACGGCGGCGAGCCGAGCTCGATCGAGTTCTGCCAGCAGCTCGGCCTCGACTACGTGAGCTGCTCGCCGTGGCGCGTGCCGATCGCGCGCCTCGCGGCGGCGCAGGCGGCGATCCGCGCGAAGGCGGCGCAGAAGACGGCGCGCGCGATCGCGGCCGGCGACGCGGCGAGCCGGATCGCTACCAAGTCCGACTCGGCGCGGGCCGCTCGCCGCCCGCGTCGCTGAGCCCGCCGCCCGTCTCGAATCGCTGCGCGCCGATCGATCCGTCGTAGCTGTCGTCGGGCAGCGACTCCCACACGATCAGCGCGTCGTCGCCGCTGCCGCCGCCGCCAAACTGCGTGGCGATCGACGGAAAGCCCTCGTCGGAGGAGACCGAGGTGGAGACGCCGAGCAGGCTGCCCGCGAGCTCGCCCGTCGACGGATCCAGCGGCGCCGCGTACACGTCGGAGCCATGGAAGCCCGCGCCGAAGGCCTCGGCATCCATCCACGCGAGCACGTAGCCGCTGCCCGTGTACCCGAGCGCCGGACGCTGCTCATCGTCGTCCGTCCCGAGCGCGAGCACGTTCTCCGGCCCGCTGTAGAGCGTGGTCGCCGACAGGTGCACGGTGCGAGTCGCGATATCGCGGTCGGACTCGCTGCCGACCGCGCGATCGTACGCGAGGATCCAGCGCTGCCCGTCGCCGTCGACGACGGGATTGCGTTCGTCGCGCCCGGGCGTGTTCCAGAAGCCGACGCCCGAGATGATGTTGCCGTTGCGATCGACGAGCGCGCGCACGACGTCGTGGTCGTCGTGCGTCGAGCTCGCCCAGTGGCGGCTCCACACGACGAGGAAGCGACCGGCGGCGCCGCCGCTCTTCGAGATGCGCGGCCGCGAGTCCGCCGGATTCGTGCTCAGCGTCGTCGTCGAGATGGTCACCGGATCCGGCGGCGAGCTCGCCGAGACCGTGACCTGGGCGACCTGGATGCGCGGCTCGAACAGCGCCTGGTACACGACGAGCACCTCGTTGTCGGCGTGGCTCGATTCACCACCGATCTCGGGGTACGCCTGCGCTTCCGGTCCCGTCGCGATCGGCACGACCGCCGACATGCCGCCGTTCGATGCGTTCACCGCGCGGCCCAGCACGTCCTCGGCCATCCCGGATCCCGGGAAGTACTCCGTCCACACGACGAGGAAGCGATTGGACGGATTGCAGTTCGCGACGCGTGCGTGACGGGCGGAGTCGTAGCCCTTCGTCTCGATCGCGAGCAAGTTGCCGGAGGGTGTGCCGTCGGCATGCACGAGCTGACCACGGACGTCGCTGTCGCTCCCGTCGAACTGGCGTGTCCACACGACGAGGTACTTCTGGTGCGAGGCGTCGTACGCGACGTCGGGCGTCTCGTCGTCGCTGTTCGCGGAAACCGCGATCTTCGGACCGATCAGCGGATCGAGCGTCAGCGGGTACACCGCGGAGTCGACGAACTCCTCCGGCAGCACGAGCTCGAGGTGCTCGCCGTCGAAGCGCAGCGAACCAATTGCCGTCGTGCCGTCCGCGGCGACGCCCGTGACGCCGCCGTAGCGGATTCCGGCATGCTCCGAGACGCTGAACTCGAGCCCCGTGCATGTCTCGCCTGCCACCGGAAGCGCGCAGTTCGTGGAGATCCGCCCGCGCACGACGAGGTCGCCAGAGCCCTGCGGCGGCGCGTCGAGCACGAACGTCTGCTCGATCGCGTCGCGCCGCACGTCGTAGCGCTCGCGAATTCCCGGCGCGTGCTCGTACGTGACCACGTTCGCGACGGCGTACGGCGTCCGAGGCGCGGCTCCCGAGTGGACGAGCACGTCCCCACACCGGATCGACTCGAGTTCGAAGCGCAGCCTAGGCGCGCGCTCGACGCCGCGAGGCGCGGCCGCGGTGAGTCGGAAGCCGCGCGCGTCGAAGCGCACCTTGTAGTCGGGGCCGCCGCCGTGGAGCTCACCCGAACCATCGGCCGGCGAGAGGCCGTAACTCCCGCTGACCACCGCGCCGACGTCGACTCTCGAGGGCGTCGACGACTGCGCGAACTGCAGCGCACCAAGGAGCCCGAGGCAACCGAAGACCGACGCGAGGCGACGCAACAGCTTCATCCTTCCGCAAAGCGGCTCCTGCGCCGCGCGTTTCACGCGGGATGCGGATTCCCGCGCTCGAGACCGCGCTCAGCTCGCCAAGTAGCGGTTCGGCACGTTCGTGACGACCGCCGG
>SCVU01000631.1 GCA_004296785.1 Planctomycetota bacterium | reverse complement strand
GAGTGCCGAGCTCGAGCGCCGCGGCATCGCGACGCCGCGCGCGCTCGGCGGCTGGGCGCTGCGCCGCGGCAGCGGCTACGAGCTGTACCTCGCGACCGCCGCCGTCGCGGATGCGCAGGACCTCGTGCAGGCGCTTTCCGCCGGCGAGCTCGCGCGCGCGGGCGCGGCCGCGCGGCGGCGCGCGGCGCGCGCGCTCGGCCGCTTCGTGCGCGTACTGCACGAGAGCGGGCTCGCGCACCCGGACCTGCAGCCGCGCAACCTGCTCGTGCGCGGCGCGGCGCAGCGCGCGGAGTTCCTCGTGCTCGACCTCGATCGCGCGCACCTCGCCGCGCGTCTCGAACGCGCCGAGCGCTGCGCGCAGCTCGCGCGCCTGTGGCGCTGGTGGGTCAAGCGGCCGGCCGAGCTCGCGCGGCTGCGGCGCAGCGAGGCCGCCGCGTTCTGGAGCGGCTATGCGCCGCGCGCCGAGGGCGCGGCGCAGCGGCGCGCATTGTTCGCCGCCGCGGCCGCGACGTTCCGGCGCGCGCAGGTCTGGCACAGCCTCGGTTGGCGCGCGCGGTCGCGCGGGAATGCGTAGCGCCGCGATGGCCGCGCCGCCGTTCGCTGCGCTGCGAGCGCCGCTTGCACGCGCGCTGCGCTGCGCGTGCGCGCTGTTCGCCGCGGTCGCACTGCTCGCGTGCGGCAGCGGCGCGCCGCCGCGCGCGGTGGCGATCGCGAGCGCGGTCGAGCGGCCGGCCTGCGATCCACGGGTCGCGCGCTGGCAGCTCTTGCCGACGCGCGGCGCCGCGCGCGGCTCGTTCGAGCGCGGCGAGTCCGAGCTGTTCGTCGGCAGCCTGTGCGAGTTCCTGCGCAGCGCGCGCCACGGCGGCCGCACGCCGCGCGTGCTGGCCGCGGCGCGCGCTCCGCAGGGGCTGCGGCTCGTCGCGCGGCCGCCGCTCGAGCGCGCGGTCGAGCTGAAGGGGCGCGCGATCGGGCTGGATCCGGATCAGGACGGGCTGCTGCTGCTCGCGCGCGTGCTGCGCGACGAGCGGCTCGAGCTCGACGACGTGCGGCTCGAGTGGCGCGACGCGAGCGCGCTCGCGGATGCGCTCGAAAGCGGCGAGTTCGGCGCGATCGCCGTGGCCTCCGACGCGGCGGCCGATGCCGCCGCTGCGTTCGCCAGCGGCGGCTGGACGGTGCTCGTCGGCTCGGCCGAGCTCGAGCGCGAACGGGCGCGCGACGTCGCGCGCGCGCTCGACGCGCTCGCGCCGCTGCCGCTGGAACCGGCCGAGCTCGCCGAGCTGCAGCGCGCGCTCGACGAGCTCGAGCAGGCGCTGGTCGAAGTCGGCGAGCTGATCGGGCCGACCGGCGGCGCGGACGCGCTGCGCGCGCCGGACGTGCGCGTGCGTCAGCTCGGCGCCTGAGCCGCGCGCATGCGCAGCGCGTGCAGCGCGAGCGCTGCGAGCCACGCGATCGAGCATGCGCTGTGCGCGAAGCTCCACGCGCGCCGCGCTTCGAGCGATTCCGCGATCTGCAGCAGATACCCCGACGCGATCATCGCGACGCCGAGCGCGACGAGCGCCGCGCCGCTGCGCCGTCCCGGCGGCTCGCCGGCGCGCCACTTCGGCCACGCGTGCGCGATCCATGCCGCGCCGAGCGCGAGCGTCGACGCCGGCGCGGCGAGCACGTGCGCGTGCTGCAGCGCCGGCTGCCACGGGTGGACGAGCGTGTCGGGATCCGTCGGCAGCGCGAAGTACACGCACCAGCCGAGAGCCAGACCGCTCGCGCCGACGAGTGCGCTCGTCGCATACAGCGAGCGTGCGAGCTGGCGGTTCATGCGGCGGCGGCGTCCGCGCTACTTCGCCGGAGTGGGCTGGCTCGCCGCGGGAGCCGGCAGCGCGCGCTGCAGCGCCAGCACGCGACGCGTGGCCGCGACGGTCGCGCGCGCCGTGAGCGTCGCGCCCGCGACGCTCTGCACGCCGCGGTCGAGGCGCAGTTCCTTGTCGAGCTCGCGGCCCGCGAGCTGCGCGTAGAACTTCTCGCGCGGCAGGTAGTCGCGCGGCTCGGCGAACGCCACGACCTCGACGCGCCGCACGCGGCCCCCGGGCTCGAGCGCGACGAGCAGCGTCTCGCCGAGCGAGCGCACGCGATGCGTGTCGAAGTACGCGAGCAGCGCGAGCTTGCCGTCGACGTATGCCGCGTGGCGCACGAGCACGCGCGACTCGACTTTCTCGCCTGCGAGCTCCGTGGCCTTGGCGAGCTGCTCACTCGTCGGATACAGCGTTTCCTGGATCCAGCGCGCGCCGGGACACAGGAGCGCGAGCGCCTCGTCGCGCGTCGGCAGCGCCGCGCGCGCCGGGCTCGCGGCGGGCGCGGACTTCGCCGCGGGGGCGGGCGGCGTGTGCGCCGCGCCGTCGCGGGCGGGGGCCCACGACAGCGCGGCGAGCAGGATCAGCGCGCTAGAACACATACCCGACGAGCACGTTCCACTGATCGACCGCGCTCTCGTCGCCGTTGTCGAAGTCCATGTAGTCGAGCTTCACGACGACGTTGTCGATCGGCTGCCACTGCACGCCCATCGTCCAGATCTCCTGGTCGTTGGCGGGATTCGACGCGAAGCCGCTCGGCACCGCGGCCTGCGTGTCGACCTCTTCCCAGCGCACGTACGGCGTGAGGCTCTGGCGCGAGTCGTCCGACAACAGCGGCATCAGGTCGTAGCCGAGCTCGAGGTACTGGCCCTCGAGCTCCTCGCCGATCGACGCGTTGCCGACCTTCGTGAGCGCCGCGTTGAGCTCGGCGACGTCGTCGACCTCGCCGCGCACGATCAGGCCGCGCGCGCGCCAGCCGCGCCAACGCGCGCTCGCGTGCGCTTCGACGAGCGTCGTCGTCGCGTCGATCTCGTCGCCCGCGAGCTCGAGATCCTGGCCCGCGTCGCCGTGGTACGCGCCGACGCCGAGGTCGAGGCCGGTCGTCGCGTGCCAGTCGAGTCGCGCCGCGATCGCGAAGTCCTCGGCCAGCGCCTTGGCGCCCTTCTGGCGGCCGCCGCGCAGACCGCCGCCCGCGAAGCCCTCCGCGTCGAATCCGTTGACGAGGTACGCGCGGTACGAGAAGTCGCCGAGGTCGCCGTGCGCACCGATGCCGTTCTCGCGCCAGGTGCTGGGGATGATCACGGTCTCGCTGACCGGACGGCGCGCGCCGAGGAACACCGTCGGCTCGTGCAGCTCGTTGACGTGGCCGAGCGGCAGCAGCACCAGGCCCGCGCGCAGGTTGAACGATTCGTCGAGCAGGTAGTCGAGGTACGCGAACTCGACCGAGACCTCGCCGTCGGCGCCGGTGCCGGCGTCGGGGCCGTCGCTGGTCGTCGCGTGCTCGAACTCGATCTCGGTGTTCAGCACCCAGCGCTCGTCGAACTTGTAGCCGAAGTAGAGGACCGCGCGCAGGAAGTCGACCTGGTCGTTCTTCGAGTCGCCGGCGAAGTTCTCGTAGAGCATCTCGCCGTAGCCGCCGATCGAGACGCCCTGGCCGATGCCGTAGACCTTCGACGCGGCGGGACCGAGGCCGTAGATGCCGGTGCCGAGCTCGCCGACGACCTGGCGGAACGAGAAGCCCTCGAGCTCGGCGCCGACCGCGTCCATGCGGCGCTTGA
>SCVU01000630.1 GCA_004296785.1 Planctomycetota bacterium | reverse complement strand
TCGAGCGCTTCCTGCCGCTGCCGCTGCAGTCGGGCTCCGACCGCGTGCTGCGCGCGATGAAGCGCGGCTACAACCTCGACCTGTACCGGCGCCGCGTCGCGATCCTGCGCGAGCACGTGCCGGACATCGAGCTCTCCTCCGACTGGATCGTCGGTTTCCCCGGCGAGAGCGACGCGGAGTTCGAGCAGTCGGAGCGCGCGCTCGCCGAGTTCGGCTTCGCGCAGAGCTTCGTGTTCCGCTACAGCCCGCGTCCGTCGACGGCCGCCGCCGACCTCGAGGACGACGTGCCGGAGGCGCGCAAGGCCGAGCGCAACACGCGCCTGCTCGCCGCGTCCGAGCGCGCGGGGCGCCAGCGCATGGAGCGCGCGATCGGGAGCACGCACGAGCTGCTCGCCGAGGACGCGTCGGAGCGGCGCGCGGGCGTGCTGCGCGGCCGCACGCACTGCGGACTGCCGGTCAGCTTCGCCGCGCCCGCGGAAGCGCTCGGCAGCTACGTGCGCGTGCGCATCGAGAGCGCGAGCCCGTACGGCCTGTCCGGCGCGCGCGTCGACGTCGCGGCGGACGAGCTCGGTGCCGCAGCGCACGAGCTCGGCGCCGCAGCGCACGGGCTAGATGCCGCGCGCGCGGTGCTCGAGCACGAGCGCGACGGCCAGCGCCACGAGCACGAGCCCGCCGAGCACGCCGGTCGCCCGGGTGACGCGGGCGCCGATCGCGCGCGCGGCTGAGCCGCCGAGCACGCACGCGAACGCGGTCGTCGCGCCGACCGCCGCGACGAACGCGAGGCGATCGACGCCGAGCAGCGCGGTTCCGAAGCCGACCGCCCAGGCGTCGATGCTCGTCGCGAGTCCGAGCAGCACGAGCATCCGCAGCGACGGCGTCGGCGCCTGTTCGAGCGGCTCGCGCCACGCCTTCCACGCGGTGCGCAGTCCGAACGCCGCGAGCACCGCCGCGGCGATCCAGTGGTCGAACGCGCCGATCCAGCGCAGCGCGAGCGCCCCGCCCGCGACGCCGAGCGCCGCGAGCGCGGCCTGGCACGCGGCGAAGACGAGTGCGACGCGCAGCACGGATCCGCGCGGCGCGTCGCGCCGCAGTCCGAGTGCGACCGCGACGGCGAACGAGTCGACCGCGAGCGCGGCGGCGATCAGCAGCAGTTGCAGCACGGCGGAGCGCGCGAGGCTAGCACGCTCCGCCGGCTGGATCCTCGCGCTAGCTGCCTTCGGTCAGCAGCACGCCGTTCGTCAGGCCGCCGAAGAACGCGGGGCCGATCGTCGGCGAGAACAGTCCGGCCTGGAAGAACAGCTGCTGTCCGCAGCGCGGCGGATCGTTGAACACCGGCAGCTGCGTCGCCCACGTGCCGGCCGCGTTCGTGTTGAA
>SCVU01000081.1 GCA_004296785.1 Planctomycetota bacterium | reverse complement strand
GCTGCGGACGATCGAGCGCGAGGGCAGCGCGAGCGGGCTGCGCGTGCCGAGCCGGATGTACATGCGCCGCGTCGATCCGCTCAGCCCGGCCGGCGCGTTCGAGAACGTGCCGTCGTTCGAGATCGGGATCGCGGCGAAGGACTCCAAGCTCGGGCTCGAGCTGCCGGACGCCGAGTTCGCGCCGTAGCGCGCGAACGTCACCGCGCGCGCGCGGCCGCGTCGTCCGCGAAGAAGCCGGCGTCGCCCGCCGCGCCGCCGGCACCACCGGCTCCGAACGCCGCGCATCCGCGGCCGCCGGGCCCGCCGTCGCCGCCGACGATCGAGCCGGCACGCGCGCCGTACGCGGGGAACTCGCCCGACTCCGGCGTCCCCCCGATGCAGAGCACAGCGCCACCGCCGCCGCCGTGCCCGCCCGCGCCGCCGCGCAGCGATCCCATCACCCAGATCTTCGGCGCGCGCAGCGTGATCGCGCTCCCGTCGCCGCCGGCGGCGCCGGGATCGCGCGCGGGATCGAACGAGAGTCCGCGCCCGCCGACGATCGCGCCCCAGCCGACGATTGCGTTGCCCGCGAGCAGCTCGATGTCCGGCGCGTCGGCCGTGCCGACGCGCTCGGTGCGATCGGGCACGACCAGCACGCCGTCGAGGTAGATGTTGCGTGCCGCGACGAGCTGCACGTCCGCGTCGACGTACACCCGCGCGCCCGGCGCGATCGTGATCGATCCCGCGCACACGTAGCCCGCGACGTGTGCACCGTCGTCGAGCACGAGGATCGTGTCCGTGTCGGCGCGCGCGTCGATGGCCGCCTCCTGCGCGGGAGCGGGCTCGGGCGCCGCGGGTGCGCGCGACACCGCCGAGCAATTCGTGAGAACGAGAACGATCGATGCCGCCGCGATTCGCCACACGCGCATGGAGACCTCCGTGGCCACCAGCCTACTCCGCGGCGGGCGATGCGCGCTCGTGCGCCGCAGCCTCAGCGCAGCCGCGCCAGCCAGCGCACGACGTTCAGTGCGAACTGCTGGTTGTCGTTGACCGCCGGATCGATGCCGAACGGCACGCCGCGGAACGTCTGCGCGGTCAGCATCGCCGCTTCGCCGAGCACGACCACGCGCCCGCGGCCGCGTTCGAACGCGAGCCCCTGCGACGACAGCGCCGGCTGCTCCTTCATCTCGACCGCGCCGTCGCCCACGCGCGGCGGCGGCACGTACTCGAGCGCGTTCGGCGGCAGCTTCAACAGCTCGACCGCCCCCGCCGGCCCGCGCAGCGACTGCCCGGTGAACGTCTGCACGCGCTCGATCCGCTCCGGCCCCGCGCGCGGCAGGATCGCGTGCTCGCCGAGCCGCTCGTTCGCGCGCGCGAAGTCGAGCGGGTCCGAGAGCTCGTCGGGCACCTCGACGAATCCGCAGCCCATCTGCACGCCGAGCGCCTCGGCGAGCTCGCGCGCTGCCGCGCCGAACGGCGCGTGATCCGCGACGAGCAGCAGCGCGCCGCCCGCTTCGACCCACGCGACCAGCGCGTCGATCTCGGCGCGCGTGAACGCCGGCGCGCCGCGATCGCCGTCGCCGCCGCCGGGCAGGTTCAGGCCGAACAGCTGCGGCTTGGCCGCGCCGGAGGGGTTCGCGCTGACGAACACCGCGGCGCCGGCGAGCGCGGCCGCATCGAGCGGCGTCTCGAGCCGCTCGACGGCGAAACCGTCCGCGGCGAGCAGCGTCGCGAACGGCTGGAAGCGCTGGCCGAAGCCCGGCTGCGCCGCGTTGTGGTGCGCGGCGTCGATCAGCA
>SCVU01000629.1 GCA_004296785.1 Planctomycetota bacterium | reverse complement strand
GGTGCCCGACGTGCTGCCGACGAGGAAGTACAGCTGACCCGCGTTGCCCGCGCCGCCGAACAGCGAGAGCGTCTGCACGCCGCCGGCCGAGATCGAGATCGACTCCGGCGTCGCGCCGAGCGAGCAGCCTTCCGCGATGCCGCAGCCGCACAGGCCCGGCGCCGTCTTGGCCGGATCGTTCGGGCAGCCGTCGCACGCGTTCGCCAGACCGTCGCCGTCGGTGTCCGGGCCCGCGGTGATCACGCCGAGCTCGATCGTCGGGTTGTTGACGATGCCCTGCACGTCGAAGCCGAACGAGTTCGTCGGGAAGTTGAAGAAGTTGTACGGACCGCCCGGGTTCGTGCCCGCGACGTCGCCACCGGCCCAGCCGCAGGTCGAGCCGTTCGGGTTGTAGTAGCGGATCAGGCAGTCGGGCGTGTAGTTCGGCGCCGGCAGCGGGCCGAACGGTCCGAAGTTCTGGAATCCGAGGTCGTCGGCGTAGCCGACGTTGACGCCGGCGTCGTTCTCGATCACGCCGACCGCGTCGCTCGTGGTGAACCCGGCCAGCGCGCCCACGTCGAACGTGCCGTCGTCATCGGCGTCGAGGTTGGTCGCCGCGGCCGGGGCGGTGCCCGAGCCGAGGACGTACGTGTTCGAGCCGTTCTCGATGTCGGGCGACCAGTCGAACACGACGACGCTCGTGCCGGCGTCGGGGCCGGGCAGGATCGCCGAGGCCGCGTCGCGGATCAGCAGCAGGCCGTTCGCGCCGGTCGAGTAGGCCGACAGGTCCATCGAGATGTCGACGACGCCCGCGCCGGTCGCGTCGCCTTCGATGACGAGCAGCGAGTAGCCGGCGAGCGAGGTCGACGCGGGGCCGCGGATCTCGATCGCTTCCTGACCGCCGTCGGTGCCGACGGGGTTGAAGAAGAGCTTGCTGAGCGTGAACTGAGCCGAGCTCAGGCCCGACAGGGCCAGGCCCGCCAGGATGGAGGTGGTGAGCAGTCGCATGGGTGCGTGGGATTCGGGGAATGGGGCCGAAGGCGCGCGCTCCCGCGGGCGCCGGGGTGGAAACCAACCCGTGGGGCTGGCAAGGCGGACAGTCTAGCGGCGCCCGCTAGGCCCCGAGTCAGAAGCTTCGAAATCGCAAATCAAGGCCGGGTGAAGACCTGCGGCGGCCCCGACAGCAGCGCCGCGAGCTGGCGCCCGACGTCCGCGGCCTCGCGAGCGGGGCCCTCGACGACCACGCAGCCCGGCGCGAACGCGACGTGCGCGCGCTCGCGGCCGTCGAGCAAGTAGCTGTCGCGCATCGTAGCTGGATCGCGCGCCCCGACCGGCACGACGAGCCGCACGAGCAGCGCGGCGTGCCGCGCCGCTCGCTCGAGCTCCTCGGGACCGAGCGTCAACGGCGCGAGCGACCCGCGCGCGTGCGACCCGGCCGCGAGTTCGACGGCGACGAGCGCGGCCGGTCGGCCCGGCGCGGCGCGCAGCACGAGCTCGTGCGCGAGCAGCGCGCGCTCGACGACGGGCGTGAGCGCATCGGCCGCGATCGCGGCGCCGGCGCCGAGCTCGACGCGCGCCGCGGCGACGCGCGTCCGCGCCTCCGTGCCGACCACGACGACGTCGGGGCCGCCGCAGTCGGTCCAGGCTCCCAGCAACTCGTCGAGCGCGAGCTCGCGCCGCTCGATCACAAGCGCGCGCGTCGGCTCGCGCAGGAGCGCCGGCGCCGGCTCCGCGGGACGCGGAGCGCCGGCCGGCCGCGTGGCGCACGCGGCGAGCGCGCACACGAGCAGCGCGAACGCCGCGCGCACGTTCACTTCGCGCCTTCCGCCGCTGCGGGGGTGCCCTGCGGCGCGACGGCGGCCCCGGCCGCGGCCTTGCCCTGGCGATCGACGAGCTGCAGCAACTCGACGGTCTGCGCGATCTGCGCGCCGCTGCCGGTGATCACGATCGCGTTCGCCTGTCCGGCGTTGATCAGCGTGTCGTACGCCGAGTTCTGCGACTGCACCGCGCGCAGCGAGTTGACGAGCTGGCGCACGTCCGTGTTCGGCAGCTCGAGCGACACGCGGCCGAGGAACGCCGGATGCCGCTCGAACCACGCGAGCTGCGCGACGTCCGCGAACAGCGGCACCGGCGCGCTCGCAGGCGTGCGCTGCCCGGCGCGCGAGCGCACCGCGACGAGCGTCGGCGCCTCGCGCACCTCGAACGAGCAGATCGCGCCGTGGAACGCGAGCAGGCTCTCGACGTACGTCCACGCGAGCTCGGCCGGCACCTTCGTGTCGCGCAGCAGTCCGGTCTCGCTCGTCTCGAGCAGCGCGCGCGTGTCGCGGTCGACGACGAGCGCCTGGCCGGTCTGGTCGGCGAGCGCGCCGAGCACTTCGATCAGCTTCGCGTCGGCCGCGATGGTGATCGACGCCTTCGGCGCGGGCAGCTCGGGCAGTCCGGTCGAGCTGGGTGCGTGGAACGGAACGAGAGCAGTCAGCAGCGGCAAGAGCAGCATGGGTTTCCTCCGAGGTTGGCGCGTTCGACGCCGTGCCGCGGAGGAACTTCCGCGCTACGCGTCGCTCGCCGCGGCCTCGGCGCTCGCGCCGCTGCCGTGCGCCGCGCCCTCGAGGAGCTGCACGAGCTCGGCGCCTTCGAAGATGCGCTTGAGCTCGTCGCGCAGCTCGGCTTGCCGCTCCGGCGTGAGGTCGTAGACCGCGACCTCGTACTGCTGCGGTCGGCGCGGCCGGTGCACGACGAGCTTCTCGCGCTCGTCGCCGCGCGCCGGCGCGATGCGATCGAGCTTGAGGCGCCGCTTGCGCAGCAGCAGCAGTCCGAGCAAGTAGCACAGCTCGCCGACGCGTGCGTCCGGCGCCGCGCCGTCCGCCGGCGGCGCGCGGCCGACCAGCGTCAGGAACAGCGCTTCGAGCGAATCGAGATCGAGCCGCAGTCCGCCGCCCGGCGCGAAGCGCGTGCGCCAGTACGCGAGCCCGCCGCTCGACTCGAACTCCGCCGCGAGCGCGGCGCCGAAGCACGCGGGGCAGCGGTCCTCGCGCACGAGCACGCCCTCGTGCATCCGCAGCAGCGAGTACAGCTGTTCCTGCTCGGCGAACGCGCGCGTGCAGGCCGAGCAGAGTCCGTTGCGGCGCGAGTACTTCCAGTCGTTCATGGGGCGCCGCTTCCGGCGGAGCGCGTAAGGTTAGCAGCGGACGACCGCTCGAGCACCTCGCGATACACGCCTTCGATGCGCGCGGCGGCCTCGGACAGGTCGGGCACGCGCGGATGCGCGCGCGCGAGCTCGTGCAGCCGCTCGCGATCGGCGGCCAGCGCGCGCAGCGAGTCCGCGAGCGCGCGCGCGTCACCCGGCGGCACCAGCACGCCGCCGCCGCCCGCGAGCGCCTCGCGCATCCCGCCGAGATCGCTGGCGACGACCGGGATCGACAGCCGCCAGGCCTCCCAGATCGACAGCGGCATGTTCTCGTACCACACGCTCGGCACGACGAGCACGTCGAGCGGCTCGAGCACGCGGTCGAGCTCGAGCGGGTCGAAGCGCCCGGCGAAGTGCACCGCGCAGCCCTCGGCGGCCGCGCGCAGCTGCGCGACGTAGTCGGGGAACCACTCGAGCACGCCGTGCACCGACAGCTCGATCGGCGCGCCGCGCAACAGCCGCAGCGCGTCGACGAGCACGTGCACGCCCTTGCTCGGATAGATGCCGCCGACGTAGCCGACGCGCAGCGGCACCTGCGGATCCGAGCGCCGCGCGTCGCGCCGCGGGCCGGGGAAGCCGCAGCTCGCCAGCGCGATCTGTTCACGGCGCAGCAGCCCGGCCTCGACGAAGCGATCGGCGAGGAACTGCGACGGCGAGATCAGCCGCGGCATGGCGGCCAGCACGCGCGCGGCGAGCGCGCGGCGCTCGAGCGCGACCTCGGCCAGCGCGGCGTCGAGCCCGCGCTCGCGCGCGGCCGCGCCGGTGCGCGCCGGGTGGCGCGGATGGCGCTGCAGACAGTCGCTGCACGCGTCCTCCGCGCTCGCCCACGCGCGCGAGCCGCGCTCGCAGATCGAGCCGTCCGCGCGCAAGAGCGTCGCGCGGTCGCACAGCAGGTGATAGTCGTGCAGCGTCGCCGTCGCCGGCACGCCCTCTTCGCGCGCGACCTCGAGCGCGCGCGCGCCGAAGAACGCGCAGTGCTGGAAGTGCACGAGGTCGGGCTTCCACTCGCGCAGCAGGCAGCGCAGCACCTCGGCGTGCAGCGGCTCGCGATGCGCGTCGAGGACGTCGGCGTACTCGCGCCAGTGGCTGACCTCGGCGACCGGCAGCTCGCCGTGGTTGTAGCGGCGCAGGCTGCCCTCGGGGCGCGCGGTGTCGCGCTCCGTCGTCGCGACGCGCACCTCGTGGCCGCGGCGCACGAGCTCGGAGGACAGTTGCGCGGCGTGGATCTCCGAACCGCCGACGTGCGCGGGCAGGAAGTCGTGGACGACGGTGAGGATGCGCAGCTTCACGCGAGGCCGAGCTCCGCCGCGCCGCGCTGGCGCAGCGCGGCGTCCCACGCATCGATCGACGCGTCGAGCATGCGCTCGCGCCACCACTCCTGCGGCGGCGCATCGGCGGGACCGCCCGCGAGCGCGTCGCGGTACGCATCGAGCGTCGACTCGACGTGCGCGTCGACCGATGCGCAGGCCGCGCCGCCGTCGGGAATCGCCGCGCGCAGCCGCTCGAGCAGTCCGGGCTCGCTCCACAGCCGCCACAGCACGCGCGCGAGCGCGTCCGCGTCGCACGGTTCGTACAGGAGGCCGAAGCGCTCGCCGGCGATGCGATCGACGAACGCGCCCGAGCGCGGCACGACGACCGGCAGCCCGAGCTGCGTCGCCTCGTCGACGACGAGGCCCCACGACTCGGCGGCGCGCGTGCCGCTGGCGAGCACGTGCGCGGCGGTCGCCGCGTGCCCCGCGAGCTCTTCGCGCCGATACGCGCCGTGGAACTCGACCGCGAGGCCGCGCGCGCGCTCGCGCAGCTCGGCC
>SCVU01000080.1 GCA_004296785.1 Planctomycetota bacterium | reverse complement strand
GGACCCGCGCGTGCTCGCGCGCTTCGCGCTGCACGTGAAGACCGGCGAGCCGATCCCGGCGGAGCTCGTCGAGCGGATGCGGCGCGCCGACGAGTGCGGCAAGGCGACGCACGTGCTCGTGCAGATGTTCTACGCGCGGCTCGCGCTCGACTACCACTTGCGGCCGCCGGACGCGCGCGAGCTCGGCGAGCGCCTGGTGGAGCTCAAGCGCGCGCTGCTGCCGTTCGAGCACCTCGAGGGGACGCACTTCGAGGCGTCGTTCGGGCACCTCCACGGCTACTCGGCGATGTATTACACGTACATGTGGTCGCTGGTCATCGCGAAGGACGTGCTCGCGCGCTTCGGGACGGACCTGATGGACCGGGGGACCGCCGAGCGCTGGCGCGCCGATGTGCTGGCTCCCGGAGGGAGTCGCGATGCCGCGGATCTCGTGCGCGCGTTCCTCGGGCGGGAATCGCGCTTCGACGCCCTCGAGCTGTGGCTGCGGCGGAGCGAAGTCGGCGCCGGCGCCCGGAAATAAGCTTAGACGCTCGGCCCAGGGGCACTTTTCGGACGCCGGGGGCGTCCAACGCCAGCGCGGGAAGTGGGTGGCCCGCGCCAATACCCAAGCATTGCGTTCGTAGCCCTTGATTCTGCGTGCACTATTGAAACGCTGATAGGTCCAGAGCGCCCGACGGCCCCGGTCGAGCCTCGCAGCCCCGCCAAGCCCATGTCCTACCCTCGCCTGCTCGCCGTCGTCGCTTCGATCCTGCTCGGGATCGGCACCTGTCTGTGCTGGTACCTCGACGGGACGAAGCCGCAAGTCGTGAACGCCGCGTCGCCGTGGGGCCCGTCCAATGCTCGGGTCGTCCCCGGCTCGGCCGGGTACGCCGGCCAGGCTCCGAAGGGCAGTGCCTACCGGGCGAACGGCCACCAGCGCCGGATCGGTCAGGTCGCTCCGCGCACCTCCGCGCGCATGCCGCTCTTGCTGAAGCCCGTCGGCGGCGCTCCGGCCGCCGCGCTCACGCCGACCGTGCCGACCTCACCGGCGATCGGAACCGGCGCCGTCGCTCCGAGCGAAGGCTGAGCGAGACGCGCGGGGCTCGCCGCGCGCATGTGCGCAATCAGCCGTCCAGCGCCTGACCCAGGTCCTGGAGCTTGCGCTGGCAGGCTTCGACGAGCTTCTTGCAGCCGTCGACCTGCGTCGAAATCGAAGGCAGCTTGCGCTGGATCTCCGCGGTCGCCTGCGCGGCCGAGTTGTGCTCGACGAAGCGCCCGAGGTCGGAGCAGCTCGACGACAGCTTGTGCAGGCCCGCCTGTCCGTCGACCAGCACCGCCATCAGGTCGGTGTGCGTGGTGCGCGCGCGATCGAGGTTCGCCTTGCTCTTCGAACGCAGGCTCGGATCCTTGATGTCGTCGAGCGCCTTGCCCCAGTTATTGAACGTCGCGAGCGCGTTGTCCTCGGTGTTGCGCGCGTCCGTTTTGATGTCCTTCAGCGCCGACTGCAGCTTCTTGCACGCGTCGTCGTAGCTGTCGCGGATCGCCGCGTCGATCGTCGCCTTGCTCTCTCCCATCAGGCGCAGCCGGTCGTACGCGCTGTTCGACGCTCCGGCGGCCGCTTCGAGGCTGTCGCGCAGCGCGTTCATGCTCTCCTTCAGCAGCGGCTTCGGATCCTCTCCGAGCGCGTTGAGCACCTGGTAGCGCGTGGACGCGCAACCCGTGAGGAACGGCGCGGGCAGCAGAGCGATCAGGATGGCGGGCAGCAGGCTCGTGAAGCGCATGGTGGAGTTTGGGCGGGCGCGAGTGCGTTTCCGGCGCTCCCGGCCGCGTGCGCGCCAAGCTAGCCCAAAGACGCGCTCGATACGAGAACGTACCCTGGGCCGGCCGCGGCCCCGTTCCGCGCCGTTCGCATGTCTCCGCTGCCTCCGAAACTGCAGACCACGACGCTGTGGTACCACCCGACCCAGCAGTACGCGGGCGGGAACAAGGGCGATCCGCGCTACGAAGGTCGCACGCCGGCGTGGGTGATCTGGAACCTGCTGCAGCGCTACACGCGGGAGAACGACCTCGTCGTCGATCCGTTCTGCGGCGGCGGCACGACGCTCGACGTCGCGCGCGAGCTCGGCCGGCGCGCGCTCGGCTACGACCTCGCGCCGTCGCGTCCCGACGTGTTCCGCGCCGACGCGCGCAAGCTGCCGCTCGAGGAGGGCAAGGTCGACTTCGTGTTCATGGACCCGCCGTACTCGACGCACCTCGAGTACTCGGACGACCCGAAGTGCCTGGGACGGCTGTCGGCATTCGGCGACGAGTACTACGCCGCACTCGACCAGTGCCTGGCCGAAGCCGCGCGCGTGCTGCGCGATCGGCGCTACATCGGCCTGTACGTGTCCGACAGCTTCGAGAAGCAGCACGGGTTCGCGCCGATCGGCGCGCGCGCGATGGAGCTGTTGACGCGGCGCTTCCGACCGGTCGATCACGTCGCCGTGGTGCGCGGCAATCGCAAGCTCGAGAAGCCCGCGTACCACAAGGCCGCCGAGGAGGGGAACTACTTCCTGCGCGGCTTCAACCACCTGCTGATCGCGAAGAAGCAGGCGAGCTGAGGCGCGCGCCGCTCAGTCGGCCGGCGCGAACTGGAACTCGTCCTTGCCGGTGAGACCGAGGACGGTGTCGGTCGCGATCTCGAAGCTCTGCTCGCCGCGCGACATCGAGCTCTTCGCGTGCATTTCGAGCTTGCCCTCGCGCTCGACCTCGACGTGCTCGGCGCGCTGCTTGGACATGTTCCACGCGAGCTCGCCCTTGAGCTTCATCGCCATCGAGCGCTGTTCGGTCGCTCCGCCATCGCGCTCGACGTCCCACTTCGCCGAGACGTCCGCCTCGAACTCGATCTCCGCGAGCGACACGCCGCCCTCTTCGCGCAGGCCCTTGAACGTCGCCTTGCCCTTGCCCTCGAAGGCGTCGCGCATCGCCTTGCGGCCCGCGACCTCGGCCGCGTTGTCGTCTTCGCCGTGCATGCCGAGGTCGCCACCGGGGAACGCCAGCGCCGCGAGCGCGCGCGTGTCGAGCTCCCACTGATCGCCCGCGCCGACCTCTGCTTCGGGCAGCAGGCCGAGCAGTTCGTACTCCGCGTCCAGGCCCGGCAGCAGCGCATCGTCGCCGGCATCGCCGACGAACTCGCGCTTCCACTCGTCCTTCTCCGCGTCGAACTGGAACGCGACCGACTTGCCGAGCAGTTCGGTCTTCGCCTCGCGCTCGCGGCTCTGTTCGCCGCGCGGCGATTTCATCGACTGCACCTGCGTGTCGGAAGCCTCCTCGTACGTTCGTACGAGCGCGCGCAGCTCGCCCTTCTCGACCTGCTTGTACTCGTCGAGGAACACGTACTTCTCGTTCGACTCGCCGCGCTGCTCGAGCTCGCCCATGTCGCGCTCCTCGCCGTTGACGCTCATCGTCAGGCTCTCGAGCTGCATCTGCGACGTCTGCGTGATCGTCTTGCGGACCTTCGCCCCGGCTTCCACGCCGAACGCGATGCGCGTGCCGCGCGGCTCGGCCGACAGGAACAGCGGGACGATGCAGAGTGCGGGGACGACGAGGCGGAGCGGGTTCGTGTTCATGGCGCTGCTGGTGTGGACGAGCAGGATAGCGCGCGTGTTTCCCCGATCACGCATTCGCCGCGATCGCGGCGACGCCGGCCGCCGCCGCGACGCCCGCGACGAGCAGCGCGATCTTCACCCACGACAACGGCGCCTCACCGACGATCCGCGCGCTCTGTCCGTGGATCAGCACCGAGTACGGCCGGCCCTGGAACTGGTACGACAGGCTCCACACCGGCAGCAGCACGTGCTTCCAGCGGATGTTCGACAGCGTGTTGTGCACCGCGAGATTGCGCTGCGTGTCGCCCGGGACGTCCTTCGAGCAGCGCGCCTCCTGCGCGGCGGCGACCTTCTGCTTGCCGCGCTCCCACGCGCCCTCGAGATCGATCTGGTACTCCTCGGCGCGCCAGCCGGCGAGGTACTCGGGCCGATACGGCACGAGCGCCTTCAATTCGAACGCGCCGAGCTTGTCCGCGAGCTCCTCCGAGATCCCCTTCGACGCGAGCACGAGCAGATCGTCGTAGTGGTCGTCGCGCGCGCCCCACGCGGGTTCCCAGCGCACGCGCCGCTCCTGCCGCATCACGACGCGCGGCTTGCCGTTGACGAACACGGTCGTCGGCACGGTCACGTAGTAGTAGTAGCCCGCGTCGGCCGACCAGTCCGAGTGCGCGTCGCAGTCGAAGGTCCAGTACGGCACGTACACGCCGATCGCGCGGAACTCCTTCGTGTGCTTGAGCGCGTTGGGGCGGAACCAGCGCGAGCCGATCCACGCGCGGAACGCCTGCTCGACCTTCGCGCGCCCGACGTCGAGCGGGATCAGCGATTCCGGCCGCAGCGCGTTGCGATTCGCCTCCTGCGGCAGCACGTTGGCCGAGCCGCAGAACACGCACGCCGTCGCCGTCTCGCTCGCGCCGAGCGCGACCGTCGCGCCGCAGGTCGAGCAGCGGCTCGCGCGCAGCGCGACGCCCATGCCCTTCTCGGCCTGCGCGTGCGCTTCGAGCGGCCGCTCGACGATGGCCGCCTGCGCGCGCGGCACCGGCGTCACCGCTTCGCAGTGGTCGCACTTCAGCGCGTCCGCGTCCGGGTCCCAGCGCGTCGGCGCGCCGCAGTTGCGGCACTTGAACGCCTGGCTCGCCGCCGCGTTCGGCAACGGCACCTCGGGCTCGACCGGTCCGACGGGAGGCGGCGGCGGAGTTGGAGTCGAGGGAGGCGTGGGCACCACTGAATCCGCGGGCTATCGTACGCGTAGTACCTCGCGTCGTCCCGGCCCTTCAATCGCGCCGGGACATTCTCTGCCTCCGGTTCCGTACGAAGGGCGACCTCATGGGTGTGATGGATTGGTTCAAGAGCGGCGTCAAGGAGATGATGATCGCGCGGCCGGACGCCGCGAAGGCCGAGGTGGTGTGGAAGCACCCGGACCCGACGATCCCGATGAAGTCGCAGCTCACTGTCGAGTCCGACGAGAAGGCCGTCTTCTTCCGCGACGGCAAGGTCGTCGAGGTGATGGGGCCGGGGCGCTACACGCTCGACAGCACGAACCTGCCGTTCCTGTCGAACCTCGTCGACAGCTTCACCGGCGGCAACGTCTTCATCTCCGAGGTGTTCTTCGTCACGACGCGCGAGAACGCGGGCGTGAAGTTCGGCGGCCCGATCGGCTACGTCGAGGACCCGAAGAGCGGCGTGCCGGTGCAGACGATGGTGCACGGCGAATTCTCCTTCAAGGTGGTCGATCCGGCCGCGCTGATCACCGGTCTCGTCGGCATGGGACAGGCCGAGTCGAACGGCGTGCGCTCGTGGATGAAGGAGCAGGTGCTGAAGGTCGTGCGCGACCGCATCGCCGAGCTGCTCGTGAAGAACAAGTGGCCGCTGCTCGACGTGACGTCCGGCGCGTACACGGAGGAAGTCGAGCGCGACGTCGTCGCGGGCCTCGGCGTGCACGCATCGAGCTACGGCATCCAGATCGTGCGCCTGGGCAACTTCGCGATCGCGATCGACGAGCAGGACTCGACGAACCTGAAGCGCCTCTACACCGACGCGGCGTACCTGCGCACGGTCGGCGGCGTCGACGCGTACCAGAAGTTCGCGGCCGGCAAGGCGATGATCGGCGCCGGCGAAGGGCTCGCCAAGGGCGGCGGCGGCGACGGCGGCGCGCTGACCTCGGGCGCCGGCCTCGGCGTCGGCTTCGGCCTCGCGCAGATGCTGCAGCAGCAGGGGCGCGGCACGAGCGCTCCGGCGCAGGCGGATCCTGCCGCCGCAGGCGCGGCCGGAGCGGCGATGGCCGCGGGGGCCGCGGCCGCCGGCGCGGGCGGCGCCAGGTTCTGCGCGAGCTGCGGCAGCGCGTTCGGCGCGGCCGCGAAGTTCTGCGCGAGTTGCGGCGCGCCGCGCGGCTGAGCCCGCGTCCTCGTTCGAGCGCGCGGCGGAGTCGGTCGTCCGCGGTCAGCTGCCGCGCGTCGGCGCGCGAACGCGCGTGAGCGGGACCGTCTCGTTCGCGGTCTGCGCCGACGCGTCCGACTCCCACAGCGAACCCTGTCCGTACGCGACGCCGAGCGCGAGCATCAGCTCGAGGTCCTCGCGCGCATCGACGCCCTCCGCCAGGATCGAGCTGCCGAGCGCGGCGACCGCGTTCGCCATCCGCCGCAGCGACCGCGCGCGGCCGGGGTCTTTCGCGCTGCCCTGCACGAGCTGCGCATCGAACAGCACCACGTCCGGCTCCAGCAGGATCAGCGTCTCGAGCGAACTGCCTCCGAATCCGACGTCCCGCACGGCGACGCGGATCCCGGCTCCTTTCAGCGCGCGCACCGGATCGCGCAACCGCGTCGCTTCGCCGATCCACTGCTGCTCGCTGATCTCGACGCAGAAGACGACGTCCGTCAGCGCCGGCGCGAACACTTCGAGCAGCTCGCTGCAGGGTGTCTCGAGCAGCGTCGACGGCAGCACCTGCACGTGCGCGCTGGAGAACTGCTGCAGGCCGCGCGCGTCGTCGACGCACGCGCGCAGGCAGCCCAGGTCGATCGACGTGTGGATGCCGCGCTCGCGCGCCAGCGCGAGGAAGTCGCGCCGTGACTCGAACGTGCCGGCGGGGCCGCACGGCACGAGCGTCCAGCCGACGATGCTCGCATCGTCGAGCCTCACGATCCGCTGACGCTGCACGCGATACGCGCGACGATCCTGCAGCGCCTGCAACAGCGCCGCGGCCCCCTCGGCCGCGCCGAGCGCGCCGTCGTCCTGAGTCGACGAGCAGTTCTTGCCGCGCCGCTTGCTGCGTTGCAACGCCGCCTCGGTTCGCACGACCACCGCGTCGATCGAAGCGCACTCGTGCGAAACCATCTCGACGCCGAAGCTGGCGCTGACGCTGAGTGCACCCGTGGCCGTGCGCATCGGCGGATCGCTCACGGCCAGGCGCAGTCGTTCGGCGACGTAGAGCGCCTCCGCCATGCGCGTGTCGGGCAACAGCACGAGGAACTCGTCGCCGCCGATCCGACCGAGGTGATCGGAGGGCCGCAGCGATCCGCTCAGGCGCGCGCCGAGTTCCTTGAGCACGGCGTCACCGCCGGCATGACCGAGCGCCGCGTTGACGAGCTTGAAGTCGTCGCAATCCAGCAGCACGGCGGCGAGCGACGCGCCGGTACGGCGCATGCTGCCGACTTCGCGCGCGAGCTCGAGCTCCAGGCCGCGGCGGTTGGAGAGCTCCGTGAGCGGGTCCGTGCTCGCGAGCCGCCGCAGGCGCGCATTGTCGTCGCGCAGCCGCTCACCCGCGCACTCGGATGCGACCTGCGCGCGCTTGTGGGCCGAGATGTCGAACAGCGAGGCAGCCCAGCACGGCTTGCCGTCCCACTCGCACACCGAGATGCGGACCTCGACGACGCGCTCGCGACCGACCTCGAGCTCGAACGTCGCCCCGTGGGGGAAGGGCCGTCCGAGCACGGCCGCGTGCAGTCTGCGCTGCGCGCGCTCGGCGAGCCGCAGCGCGCTGCGGTTCGAGAAGAGCACCTCGCCGTCGCGCGAGTACACGATCAGGCCGGCCGCGCCGTCGACGACCAGGCCGCGGAACTGCTCGTCCTCGCGCCGCTGCGCGCGTGACTCGGCGTCCGCTGCGACGCGGACGCGGTGGCGCTCGAAGGCCTCCTTCAGCGCGCGCCGCAGCACGGTCCGGCTGGCGCTGCGCTTCGACACGTACTCCTCGGCGCGCGCTCCCGGCGCGTTCTCGTGTGCACCGTTGCCGTTCGTGTCGGTCACGACGACGACCGGAACGTTGGGCGCCGCATCCCGCAGGCGCCCGACCGCGGCCACGATCGACGCTTCCGACAACTGCAGCGCGAGCAGCACGACGTCGATCTCGCCGCCCTGGAGGCGCGACACGGCGGCGCTGAGCGTCTGCAGGTGCTCGATCAGGAATGCCGCGTCGCGTTTCGAGGTGAGCCTGCGCTGGAGCTCGCTCTCACCGGCCACGGCATCGTCGACGAGCAGCGTGTGGATCGATCGCATGGTCGGCCTGCGGGGAACCCTGTCTCTCTCCGGTCGGCGCGAAGGCGCCGAGCTGCGTTCGGATGTGCGATCACACGAACAGGCAAGTCGACGGTACGCGGCCTCGCAGCGCTTGCGCATCGGCAGACTCAGGTAGTTGCGCACGCGGATCCAGGAGTCGCCTCGCGCGTCGTGGCGCGCGTGCGGCCGTTGGACTATGCGTGCACCGGCGCGCGTCCGGAGGCGCGCGCGCCGGCCGCACCGCATGATTCGCCGAGAAGAGAAGGAACTGCTGGAGGATCCGACCTTGCCAGCGGAGGTCGTCGCCGGTGCGTATCGGGAGCTCGCGCGCACGCAGCGCTGGTTGGGGAACACGGGAGTCGTGCTGCGCCTGCTGCAGGACGGCAGCGGCCCCGTCGGCACGGTGCTCGACATCGGCTGCGGTCAAGGAGATCTGCTGCAGCACATCCGGCGCAGGCTGGGCGTGCGCGTGCTCGGTTTCGATCTGCGGCCCGCGCCCACTTCCGCGCCGATTCACATCCTGGCCGGCGACGCGACCCGCGATCCGCTGCCGCGAGCCGACGTCGCAATCGCCATGTGCGTGGCGCACCACCTGCGCGAGGACGAAGTCGTGCAGCTCATCGGCAACGTCGCGCGCTCGTGTCGGCGCTTGATCCTCGTGGATCCGGTGCGACATCCACTGCCGCTGTTGCTGTTCCGCGTCGTCGTCGCTCCGCTGCTGCGCCGCATCAACGCTTCCGACGGCGCGACCTCGATCCGACGCTCGTTCACGCCCGCCGAGTTCGGCGCACTCGTGGCCGCGGGAATTCGCGGCTCGCGCGCGCGCGTCGAGCACACGGTCGCGCCGCTCTTCATCCGTCAAGTCGTGGACATACGCTGGTGAGCACGGCGGCGCTGGTGAGCACCGCAGACGCGAGCCGCGTGCGCGTGGTCGGAGGCGGCCCGGCGGGCGCGGCGGCCGCGCTCGCGGCGCTCGCGGAGGGGGCGCGCGTGACGATCGAGGAGAAGTCGGTGTTCCCGCGCCACAAAGTGTGCGGTGAGTTCCTCTCGCCCGAGATCGCGCCGATCCTCGACGAACTCGGGCTCGGCGGGCTGCTCGCGGCGTCCCATGCGGCGCGGATCACGCGCGCCGCGCTCCACATCGGCGGTCGCGAGAAGCGCTTTCGCTTGCCGGAGACCGCCTACGGGTTGAGTCGCAGCAGCTTGGATCGACTGCTCTTCGAAGCAGCACAGCGACGTGGAGCCGCGCCGAACGCGCCGCGCGCCCGGCTCGGCGCACCGGGCGCAGCAGCGCCGGAGCCGGACTTCGGCCGCTGCTCGGCCGTCGTGATCGCGCGCGGTCGGCGCGCGGGAAGCGGCGCGGGGGCTCGCTCCGGCACGCGGATCTTCGGTTTCAAGGCGCACCACGTGGGCGCTGCGGCGCGCGCGTCAGACGACGCCGTCGAGCTCTATTTCTTCGAGGGCGGTTACTGCGGCGTCAGCCCGATCGAGAACGGCGCGATCAACGTCTGCGGCCTGGCGCCCGAGGCCCTGCTGCGCGCGCGCGGCTTCCGGCCGGATGCACTCTTCCCGCCGGCACTCGTCAGTCGCCTGCGCGGACTCGAGCGCAGCTTCGACTGGCTGCTCACCGGCCCGCTCGATCTCCACGGCGGGCTCCACGCGCGCAGCGATGCCTATCTCGCAGGCGACGCACTCAGCTTCGTCGATCCGTTCACGGGGTCGGGCATCCTCGCGGCGCTGCTGACCGGGAGGCTCGCCGGCCGCGCGGCCGCGCGACGACTCTCGCACGATCGATACCACGCGGAGTGCCGGCGCGTGCTGCGGCGTCAGCGCGACGTCGCGGCGCTGCTCCGCGACATGCTGCGCGCCCGGCTCTCGGCGAGCCTGGTGCGCTGGATCCCGGGTCGCCTGCTCTATCAGCTGACGCGGCCCGCGTGCTGATCCGCGCGCGCGTACCCAGTCTCGGGGCCGCGAACGCAGTGTTCCACCGATCGCCGCCTTTGGGCCGCGCGCCTAGCCTCATGGATTGGCGGCGAGCCGTGCGCGAACCGCAGGCCCGC
>SCVU01000628.1 GCA_004296785.1 Planctomycetota bacterium | reverse complement strand
ACGGTGCCTTCCATGAGAAGGCCCAGTCGCGTCAAGAGGCGTGTCCGGATTGTTGCCGGTCGTGACCGGCGCTGGTCGTGAGGGACTCGATCCGCGCGCGCCGTGCACCTTGAGTCGCAGGCTTCCATTCGCACTCGTCGAGGCGCCGTGTTGAGGCGCGGTGCATGAGGGGGTCCGTCCGTGAGGTGCTGCTATCTGGCTGTCGAGCTGTTGGCCCAAGGCACCGTTCGCAGTCACCTCGACGGGCGGTACTCGCGGAGGCAAGGCGTCGCGCGGAGCGAGTTGTTCTAGAGCGAGTGCGGCGTCAGCCGCGTGGGTTCGGTGTTCAGGCGACGGCGAGTTCGCCACGCTTCTTCTGGGCGTGGAGCGGGTCGTAGACGCCGTTCGTTCGCCACAGCTGATGCATCAGCACCGCCAGCTTGCGCGCGACAGCGATACGCGCGCGCTTCTTGGCGATGCTGTTCTTGCCGTCCCCAGCGAGCTTCAGTCCGTAGCGACGTAAGTCGCAGTCCGGTCCGAAGCGGCCGAGGATGTAGTTGGCCGCGATCACCAAGAGCCGTCGCATGCCGCGGTCTCCGGCCTTGGTGATGTGCAGCTGCGGATCACTAGCACCAGAGCTGCGCTTGCGCGGTATCAGCCCCAGGTACGCGCCGACGTCGCGCGAGCTGCGGAAGCGCCTGCAATCGTCCAGCGTCAGCACGAAGCACAGCGACACCAGCGGACCGACGCCGGCAATCTGCTGCAGCGTCTGCGTGATCGGGTAGCGCTCCACGCACAAGCGCTCGATCTTCCCGTCCAGGCTCCTGATCGACTTCGTCATCGAGCGGATCAGCTCGAGTAGCGGACTCAGCGCGTCTGCGAGCGCACACGAAAGCACCGCACCGGCGCGTTGCGCAAAGCAGTCGGCAGAGCATCTGGGAGCGCGCAGCCCGTGCGACTTGAGCACTCCACGCACGTGGTTGATCAGGCTGGTCCGCGCGCACACGAGCTCGTCGCGCGCACGCAGCAGCGTCAAGTCCAGCTGCGCAGCCTCCGAGCGATGCGTGATCGGCGCGAGTAGATGGGGATTCGTGCGACCCAGCTCGGTCAGCAACGCAGCGTCCGTGCGATCCGTCTTGCGGTCGCTCTTCGAGATCAGCTCGACGCGTCGCGGATTCGCGATCACGACATTCATCCCGCACGCACCGGCCAGGCGGCTGATCCACGGCGAGTGTCCCCCGGCCTCGATCACCACGCGGCAGCCCCTCCACGACTCGAACAGCGACGTCAGGTCATTTCGCGTCGTCGCGACCTTCCCCGCCGCAAGCACGACTCCATCGCCGCGTTGCACTTGGAAGTGCGACACTCGATCCGACAAGTCCAAGCCAACGGTCGTCGGCAGCTGCACGGCGCTGTGAATCGGAAGCAAGACAGTCGACGCGGTACGATGAGTCACGGCTGGTCTCCTTGTGGTTTGGGGTCTTAACGAGCTCCCAACGCATACCACTGAGGCGCTTCGCGACCTCGCGTGGAGACCGGCCTTCTCATCCCATCTG
>SCVU01000627.1 GCA_004296785.1 Planctomycetota bacterium | reverse complement strand
CTCGGCCTCGGCCAGGAAGCGCTCCTGGAATTCGAGCGCGCGCTCGTACAGATCGCGCCGCAGCGGCTCGAGCGCCGGCTCGCGGAACGTCGGCTCGCCCGCGACGCGCGTCAGCAGCGTCATCACCGCGTCGCGCGCCTCGCCGAAGTGGCGCTCGGCGCTCGCGCGGCTGGCCTGCTCGGCGCCGAGCGAGCGCGCGAGCTCGCCGTTGACGCGCGTGAGCTCGGAGTTGACGCCGGAGAGCTGCTCGTTGAGCCCGCGCTCGCGCTCGCGCAGCCGCGACTGCTGCCACGCGACGAGGCTCGGCGCGCCCAGCGCGACGAGCGCGGCCGCCGCGAGCGCGACCGCGCGCGTCGGATGGCGCGCGACCCAGCGCTGCGCGACGAGCAGCGGACCCGCCGGCCGCGCGCGCACCGGCCGATGCGCGAGCGCATTCTCCAGATCGGCGACGAGCTCGGCGTGACTCGCGTAGCGCCGCGCGGGATCGGCATCCATGCCGAGCTCGATCACCGCCGCGAGATCCGCCGGCACGCCGGCCTCCAGGCGCCGCAGCGGCAGCGCGTCGCCGCGCAGGATCGCATCGCGCAGCACGACGGTGTCGGTGTTCCAGTACGGCGGGCGCAGCGCCGCGAGCTCGTACAGCGTCACGCACAGCCCGTACACGTCGGAGCGCGGGCTCGCGGCGCCGCCGGCGAGCAGTTCCGGCGCGAGGTACGGCAGCGAGCCCATCTGCGAGCGCGTGCGCGTCAGCTTCGACGCGGCCGAGCTCGACGCGAGCCCGAAGTCGGCAACCAGCAGCCGGCCGTCGCGCGCGAGCAGCAGGTTCGACGGCTTGACGTCGCGGTGCAGCACGCCGTGCTCGTGCGCGTGCGCGAGCGCGCGCGCGGCCGCGAGGCCCAGCTCGGCCACCGTGCGCGGCCAGTCCAGGCGCGCGAGCCGCTCGCGTTCGGGCGCCGGGCCGGCGGGCGGCGCGCGCAGCGCAGCGGCGCGGAAGAGGTCGGCGCCGCACAGCTGCGACGGATGCGCGCCGCGCAGCGACTGCAGCACGTCCTCGAGCGACGCGCCGTCGACGAGCTCCATCGCGAAGAACGGGATGCCCTGTTCGTCGCCGTGCGCGTACACCGGCACGATGCCCGGGTGCGAGAGCGCCGCGGTGATCCGCACCTCGCGCTCGAAGCGCTCGCGCGCGCCGGGGAAGTACAGCTCGTCGGGGCGCACGAGCTTCAGCGCGACGTCGCGGCCGAGCGACTCCTGCCGCGCGCGGTACACGACGCCCATGCCGCCGCCGCCGAGGCGCGCGAGCAGCCGGAACTCGCCGAGCCGCTCGGGGAACGAGTCGATGCGCCGTTCGGGCTCGTCGAGCAGTCCGGTCGCGCGCAGCGCGGCGAAGCGCGCGCGCAGTCCGGGCAGCTCGCGCTCGCGGGCCGCGAGCAGCACCTCGACCGCGCTCTCGCCGCCCGACTCCCACGCCTCGATCAGCTCGGCGAGCGCGCGCTCGTCGTCGGACGCGAAGGACGGGCTGCTCGGCGCGGACACGCGCTCATCATGCCGCAGCGGCGCGCGCGCCTGCTACATTCGCGCGTTGCGATGAGCGAGCCGCGCTGGAGCCTCGACGACGCGCCGGAGCGCCCGGGCGTCTACATCTTCCGCGACGCGGCCGGCGCGGCTCTGTACATCGGCAAGGCCGCGAACCTGCGCGCGCGCCTGTCGAGCTACCGGCGGCCCGGCGGCGACGGCCGCCTGCTGATCCGCTTCCTCGAGCAGCAGGCGGTGCGCGTCGAGACGATCGTCACGCGCACCGAGGCCGAGGCGCTGTTGCTCGAAGACGAGCTCGTCAAGCGCGACCAGCCGCCGCACAACATCCGCCTCAAGGACGACAAATCGTTCCTGATGGTGCGCATCGACCTCGACGCGCGCTTCCCGCGCCTCGAGCTCGTGCGCGAGCACGCGCCGCGCGAGGGCCGGCGCACGCGCAAGACGCACGGTCGCGTGCGGATGTTCGGGCCGTACGCGAACACGCGCGCGCTGCGCGCGATGCTCGCCGACCTGCACCGCGTCGTGCCGCTGCGCGACTGCGCCGACAGCGTGATGAACCACCGCACGCGGCCGTGCCTGAAGCACCAGATCGGGCTGTGCGCGGCGCCGTGCACCGGGCTGATCGACGCGGCGGGCTACCAGCAGCTCGTCGAGCGGACGATGCGCGTGCTCGACGGCGAGATCGACGACATCGTCGAGGAGTTCGAGTCGCGGATGCACGCGGCGGCGGAGGAGATGGCGTACGAGCGCGCGGCCGCGTGGCGCGATCGGCTCGCGGCGCTGCGCCGCGCGTCGGAGCGCCAGGGCGTGAAGTCGCGCGAGAGCGTCGATCGCGACGTGCTCGCGCTGGCGCGGCGCGCCGACCGCGCGGTCGTGCACCGGCTCGCGTTTCGCGCCGGACGGCTCGCGGAGAGCCGCGCGCACACGTTCAAGAGCGAGCTGCCCGACGAGGAGCTGCTGCACGTCGTGATCACGGCGATCTACGCGCCGGGCCGCGCGCACGCGCCGCGCGAGCTCGTGCTGCCGTGCCGTCCTGTCGAGCACGAGCTGCTCGCGCACGTGCTCGGCGAGTCGGTCGAGCTCGTCGTGCCGACCACGGGCGAGCGGCTGCGGATGCTCGAGCTCGCCGGCGAGAACGCGCGCAGCGAGCTCGAGCGCGCGAGCGCGGCCGCCGATGCCGAGGGCGAGGCGCTCACGCAGCTCGCGGCCGTCGTCGGGATCGACGCGCGCGAGCCGGACGAGCCGCCGCTCGTGCTCGACTGCTTCGACATCTCGACGTTCCAGGGCAAGGACACGGTCGCCGCGCGCGTGCGCTTCCGCGGCGGCGTGCCCGACCGCGCCGGCTACCGCCGCTACCAGGTCAAGAGCGTCGAGGGGCAGGACGATTTCGCGTCGCTGCGCGAGGTCGTCACGCGCGCGCTGCGCCGCGGGCTGGCCGAAGAAGACCTGCCCGATCTCGTCGTCATCGACGGCGGCGCGCAGCAGCTCGCGTCCGCGCTCGCCGCGCGCGACGAGGTCGGCGCGTGGGACGTGAAGATGGTCGGGCTCGCGAAGGCGCGCGCGGAGCGCAACGTGCGCGGGAAGAAGAAGGAGCACAGCGAGGAGCGACTGGTGCTCGATCCCGACAAGCCGCCGCTCGAGCTCGCGCGGCACACGGCGCTGCGGCACTTGTTCGAGCGGCTGCGCGACGAAGCGCACCGCTTCGCGATCACGTACCACCGCAAGCAGCGCGGCAAGCTCGAGAGCCGGCTCGACTCGATTCCGGGCGTGGGGGACGTCAAGCGCAAGGCGCTGTTGCGCGCGTTCGGCAGCGTGCACGGCGTCAAGGCCGCGAGCGTCGAGCAGCTCGCCGCGCTGCCGAGCATCGGCATGGAGCTCGCGCGGACGATCGTCGAGCAC
>SCVU01000626.1 GCA_004296785.1 Planctomycetota bacterium | reverse complement strand
GCGGATCGCGCGAGAGCTGGATCTTCGTGCGCTCGCACGAAAGGCGCAGCGCCTGCAGGAACGCCGGATCGCGGCGCGTCGCGTCGTCGAGCGCGCTGCCGCAGGCCTCGAGCACGCGCGCGGCGAGCGCCTGGTCGAGGTCGTCGCCGCCCAGATGCGTGTCGCCGTTCGTCGCGAGCACGCGGAACACGCCCTCCTCGATCGTCAGGATCGACACGTCGAACGTGCCGCCGCCGAGGTCGTACACGGCGATCGTGCCGTCCTTGCGCTGATCGAGGCCGTACGCGAGGCTCGCGGCGGTCGGTTCGTTCAGGATGCGCAGGCAGTCGAGACCCGCCAGCCGCGCCGCGTCGCGCGTCGCCTGCCGCTGCGTGTCGTCGAAGTACGCGGGCACCGTGATCACCGCGCGGCGCGGTGCCATGCCGCCGAGCGCCTGCGCGGCGTTGTACTGCACCGCGCGCAGGATCAGCGCCGACAGCTCCTGCGGCGTGTACGCCTTGCCGTCGACGACGACCTGCACGAGCTTGCGCTCGCTCTCGCGCGTCGGGAACGGCACCGTGCGCAGATCGTCCTGCACGTCGGCGAGTCCGCGGCCCATCAGGCGCTTGACGCTGAACAGCACGCGATCGGCATCGGTCAGCGCGTGGTCGCGCGCGCGGCGGCCGATCACCGGCAGTCCGGTCAGCGGGAAGTAGATCGCGGACGGCACGATCGCGTCGCCGCCCTCGGGCGCGAGCACGACCGGGCGGCCGTCGCGCCAGATCGCGGCGAGCGAGTTGGTCGTGCCGAGGTCGATGCCGAGCACCGGTTCGGCTTGCTGGCCGATGACGTCGAGCGGGATGTAAGCCATGGGGGAATCTGCGCGCGGAGTCTCTAGCGCGGGTGGGTCACGCCCAGCGACAGCTCGGCGATCTCGCCCGTCGCGCGATCGATGTAGCGGACGGCGTTGAGCGCGCGGCGCACGTCCGCGAGCGCGGGCGCGCCATCCGCCGGCAGCGGGTCGAGCGTGCGCGCGATCGCGTTCATCTGCTCGCGGCGCTGCGCGGCGAGATCGAGGCCGAGAGCGGTGAGCGCCGCGCGCTCGGGCGTGCCCGGCGCCGCGTGGCGCGCGGCCTCGAGCGTTTCGTTCCACTCCAGCACTTCGAGCAGGAACGCCTGTGGCATCGCGCGCTCCTTCTGCTCGTCGGGTCCACCGAGGCGCCGCACGAGGTGATCGGCGCGGCTCGCGTCGTCGCCGAGCGTGTCGTGCGCCGCGTTGAGCTCGGCCGAGTGGTGCGCGGCGAGCTCGCGCGTCGCCGCGTCGGCGCCGCCGTGGAAGTCGGGGTGCACGTGGCGCGACAGGCGCAGCAGTCGCTTGCGCAGCGCGGCGGCGTCGAGCGGGTACGCGACCGGCAGTCCGAACACCGCGAACGGATCGCGGCCGTCGGCGCCGGCGACGAGCGCGCCGCAGGCCTCGCACACGAGCGCGCTCGAAAGCGGCGCGGAGCAACGGGCACAGGCGGACATCGGCCGGTCGCGCGGCGCGCTCAGACCGAGAACGACTCGCCGCAGCCGCAGCTCTTCGCCGCGTTCGGATTGCCGAACTTGAAGCCGCGGCCCATCAGGCTCTCTTCGAAGTCGATCTGCGTGCCCGAAAGGTACAGGAAGCTCTTCGGGTCGCAGGCGACCTTCACGTCGCCGATCTCGGCGATCTGATCGGTCTCGCTGATCTTGTCGTCGAAGCCGAGCGTGTACGAGAAGCCCGAGCAGCCGCCGCCCTTGACGCCGACGCGCAGCACCGTGCCCGTGGGCAGGTGTTGCTCGGTGATGATGCGCCGCACTTCGTGAGCGGCTCGTTCGGTGAGCAGGATCATGGCTTTGTCTCCGGGAGCGCTAGGACGCCTTCTTGGTCGAATCCGCGGCGCCGTTCTTGGACTTGAAGTCTGCGATCGCGCTCTTGATCGCGTCCTCGGCGAGCACCGAGCAGTGGATCTTCACGGGCGGCAGCGAGAGCTCCTCGACGATCTGCGTGTTCTTGATCTCGAGCGCCTCGTCGACCGTCTTGCCCTTCAGCCACTCGGTCGCGAGCGAGGACGATGCGATCGCCGAGCCGCAGCCGAAGGTCTTGAACTTCGCGTCGACGATGCGGTCGCCCTGCACTTCGATCTGCAGCTTCATCACGTCGCCGCACTCCGGCGCGCCGACGACGCCCGTGCCGACGCTCGCCTTGTTCTTGTCGAGCGAGCCGACGTTGCGCGGGTTGTTGTAGTGGTCCAGCACTTTGTCGCTGTAGGCCATGGTGAGTCTCGTGGGTTGGTTGTGTTCGGGTGGGGGGTGTGGGCGGGCGACGCGTCAGCGGTCGATCAGTGACCGCCCTGCCAGTTCACGGTCGACAGGTCGACGCCGTCCTTGACCATCTCGTACAGCGGCGACATCTCGCGCAGGCGCCGCACCGCGCCGATCACCTGATCGGCCGCGTAGTCGACGTCTTCCTCGGTCGTGAAGCGTCCGATGCCGAAGCGGATCGAGCTGTGCGCGAGGTCGTCGCCGACGTCCATCGAGCGCAGCACGTGGCTCGGTTCGAGCGACGCCGACGTGCACGCCGAGCCCGACGACACCGCGATGTCCTTGAGGCCCATCAGCAGCGACTCGCCCTCGACGAACGCGAACGACAGGTTCAGGTTGCCCGGCAGGCGGTGCACCGCGCTGCCGTTCAGGTGCACGTGGTCGAGCGCGCTCGTGATCCGCTTGTGCAGTCGCTCGCGCAGCTCGATGCAGCGCGCCGCCTCCGACGCGAGCTCCTCGCGCGCGATCGCGCAGGCCTTGCCGAGCCCGACGATGCCCGGCACGTTGAGCGTGCCCGAGCGCATGCCGCGCTCGTGACCGCCGCCGTCGATCTGAGCGACGAGGCGCACGCGCGGGTTGCGGCGGCGCACGTACAGCGCGCCGACGCCCTTCGGCCCGTAGATCTTGTGGCTCGACAGGCACAAGAGGTCGACGCCGTCCGCCTGCACGTCGACCGGCACCTTGCCGACCGCCTGCGTGGCGTCCGTGAAGAACAGCACGCCGCGCTCGTGGCACAGCTTGCCGATCTCGCGGATCGGATTGACTGAGCCGACCTCGTTGTTGACCCACATCAGCGCGACGAGGATCGTGTCGGGGCGCAGCGCGGCCGCGACCTGCTCGGCCGAGTGGCGCGCCTCCTTGTCGGGCTTCAAGTAGGTGACCTCGTAGCCCTGCTTCTCGAGGTGCTTGCACGTGTCGAGCACCGCCTTGTGCTCGGCCTGGCTCGTGATGATGTGCTTGCCCTTCTCGGCGTACATCTCGGCCACGCCCTTGAGCGCGAGGTTGATGCCCTCGGTCGAGCCCGAGGTGAACACGATCTCCTTCGCGTCGGCGCCGATCAGCGCGGCGATGTCCGCGCGCGCCTGCTCGACCGCTTCCTCGGCCTTCCAGCCGAACGAGTGGCTGCGGCTCGCGGCGTTGCCGAAATTCTCGCGGAAGAACGGCAGCATCGTGTCGAGCACGCGCGGGTCGACAGGGGTCGTGGCCTGGTAGTCGAGGTAGACAGGACTCTTCATGAGCGGGGCTCCGAGGGCAGTCGGGACAGCAGCGGAGCAGGGGACGCGACGGGAACGGGAACGGGAACGGGAACCGGATGCTGTGCGGCGCGGCTGCGCGAGTGCGCGCCGGCGCGGCTCATGTCCTGCAGCGTGGTCTTCTGCAGCACGTCCCAGATCGCGACGCGCACGCGTTGGATCGGGCTCTTGATCGGGCAGACCGGCTCGACGTCGCAGCTGCCGGCATCCGCGCGGAACATGCCGAGCGCTTCGCACGAGGCGAGCGTCGGCATCCCTTCGAGCACGCGCACGACTTCGCCGAGCGTGATCGCGTAGGCCGGTCGCGCGAGCGCGTAGCCGCCGGTCGCGCCGCGCGTCGAATGCACGAGCTCGTGCTGGCACAGCTCCTTCAGCACCTCCGCCATCAGGCGCTTGGGGACCGGGTAGCACGCGGCGATCTCGCGCGCGCTGACGATCTGACCGTCGCGATCCGCGAGGTGGATCAGCGCGATCAAGCCGTACTCGGTCTTCTTGGTGAGCTGGAGCATCGAATGGGGGCGCCGCGGCCGTCGCCGGCGGCGCAATCCGCATGGAATTAGTGCTATATCGGCCGCGCGGCGGGGCGTCTGGTCTCGGTGAGTCCGGACGCGCTCCCGACGCGCTGGGCCCACCAGCATAGCGCTATCGGCCGCCGCTGCCAGCGGTCGGCAATCGATTCTTACGTCAACGTGAGCATCGCCCCGGCCAAATGGCACGCCCCCGGTGCCATTTGCAGGGCCCCCCGCTCGAGGGGCCGCTCAAGGCCGCCGGGAGAGGGGGTCGAAAGAGGCAGGCATGGCCGAAGCCAGCCAGCCCGTCTGCATGACCTGCGGCCAATCGGCGGGCACGCCGCTGCGCTTCAACCACCTGCCGAGCGGCGAGCCGTGTCCGGCCTGCGCCGAGCGGCTGCTCGAGGCGATGGCCTCGCTGCTGCCGGGGGCGCGCGCGGCCGTGGACGCGAAGAAGGGTGGGCGCGGCAGCGGCAAATCGGCGCTGCGCGCGCTGCCCCGGATCGCCGGCGGGGCCGTGCCGCGCGATCGCGCCGAGCCCGAGCCGGCCTGAGCGCTCGAGTTCGGCTCGCGCGACGGACGCCGACAGCGCGGCCTCAGCGCGCGCCGCGACCGAGTTCGATGCGCGCCTCGAACGCCGCGCGCAACTCGTCCGGCAGCACGCGCGGCGGCGCGGGCTTGTGGCGCAGATCGACGCAGGCGAGCTCCGAGCTGCCGTCGGCGACGAGTTCGTCTCCCGCGCCCGCGTCGCGCCGCACCTCGTACGCGAGCAGCACCGACGCCGCGCGCACGCGCTCGACGCGCGTCGCGATCACGAGCTCCTCCTCGTAGTAGGCCGGCAGCCGGTAGCGCAGCTCGACGCGCCGCACCGCGAGGCCGATCCCCGCGCGCTCGAGCGCCGCGTACGACATCCCGTCGTCGGCCATCATCCGCGTGCGCGCCTCCTCGAGGTACAGCACGTACGAGCCGTGGTGCACGACGCCCATCTGATCGGTCTCGGCGTAGCGGACGCGCAGGCGGTGCAGGTATGGCGCGGTCGGGCGCGGCGCGGAGCCGGTGGCGGACATCGCGACAGGATCCGCGAGCGCGGGGCCGTCGTCCAGCGGCGCGCGGCTCGAAGTGGCGCCCACCCGCCCCAGGCTGGTAGAACCCACGCGCCGCGATGGCCGCCAACGCACCCACGGGGTTCCAGTCACCCAAGAGCGGCACGCTCGCGATCCTGCTGACCTGGTTCCTGCCCGGCGCCGGGCACATCTACCTCGGGCGGATGGCGTTCGGCTTCGGCGCGCTCGTCGTCGTCAGCGGGCTGTACTACCTCGGCCTGCGCCTCGCGGAGGGCATGACCTTCGAGTTCCTCGACCCCGAGCTGCGC
>SCVU01000625.1 GCA_004296785.1 Planctomycetota bacterium | reverse complement strand
GAAAGGCAACGATGAACGCGATGAACCTGTGTCAGATGGCCTCCGCGATCCCCGTCGAGCCGTGGTGGGACGAGCGCACGTCGAGCTTGCTCGGCGCCTGTCTCGGCAGCGGCGTCGGCATCCTCGGCGCGCTGCTCGGCACCGTCGGCAGCTACTGCGCGAATCGCGGCAAGGCGCGCGGGGCGGTGCTCGGCACGCAGTTGTGCCTCAGCATCCTCGGCTTCGTAGTGCTGTGCGTCGGGGTCACGGCGTGGATCCTCGGGCAGCCGTTCCACGTCGGCTATCCGCTCGCGTTGGTCGGCTTCATCCTCGCGCTCGTGATGGGCGTGCTGTATCCGATGATGCGTTTGCGCTTCCGCGAGGCGGAGCAGCGCAAGCTCGCGGCGGCGGAGTTGCGGCGAGCGTAAACGGGGCGTCGGCGAGCGTCAGCCGAGCGTCAGCTGAGCGTCGGCCGAGCGTCGGCGTGAGCAGGTCGAGCAGTGCGCTTGCGTAGGTCGGCTTGCGTAGGGGGGGGCCACTGAGCGACTCGGTTGCGCTGCTGCGCGCGTGCCCGGATCCGCGGCGAGCGTACGCCGAACTCCGGTGTGCGCAGTTCGAGCTGAGGCGCGCGTGGTTCGAGCAGGAGCGCGCGTCGCTCGGATCGCCGCGCGCACAGATCGCGTTGCGCCGTGCGTCGGTCGAACTGCGGCGCGTGCTGTTCGCCCTGCGCGAACGGACTGCTCGAGCACGTGCTCTGCGTCGATCCAACCGACCGCGGAAGTCGGCGAACGCCGCGCGACCGCTCCCTCCGCGCGGGCCGCTCCCTTCGCTCGGCCGCTCCGTTCGCTCGCCCGTTCCCGCTGCTCGCGCGTTCAGCCGGCCTTGCGCCGCGATCCGCGTTCCGCGAAGAACCCGCACGCTGCCTCGATCCCGCGATCGAGCACCGCCGGATCTTCGATCGCGCCGTCGAACGTGAGTTCGACTCGATCGGCCTCGACGTGCACGTGCGTGACGTGATCGCACGCGAGCAGTCGCTGCTGCGCGCTCGGCCCGATCAGCTCCTGCGCCTCGTCCGGCCGCGTCCCGCGCACGAGCCAGCGCTCGCCGAACGAGCTGCCCTGGAAGTCGATCCACTGCCGCAGCATCGCGCGCTGGAACTCGGCGACTTCATTGCTCGCGTAGACGTCGAGCGGCGCGGTCGTGAGCTGGTGGCCGCGCGCCGTCACGCGCGCGACGAGGCGCGCGTCGTCGTCGTGCGCGCCGTCGCGGCACAGGCGGAGCTCGAAATCCACGCCCTGGTGGCGGCCGCGCACGCTCTCGCCGGCGCGGCGCTGGAACGAGCCGTCGTAGCGGCGGAACGCGTGTCCGCGCGCCGTCGCCCAGCGCATCCACGCGCTCGAGCGCGCGCGCGTCCGATCCTTCGAACGCAGCAGGCGCTGCGCGAAAGCGACGCCGACACCGAGCACGATCAAGGCGAGCGGGAACCACATGCTCGCGCGTATGTCGGTAGTGCGCGTGCCGAAACTGCAACTCGAACGCGCGGCGTGAGCGGAAAGTTGTTCTGGGCGCGGTGATGTGAGGGGCAGCGTGCGCCGCGCGGCGCGCTGTGGTGCGGAGCGCGCGGAGCTCGCGCGTGCGCGCGTCAAGCCTGTGTCAATCTCGCGGAGCGCGGTTTGGCTCGCGAATTCGAGGTGTGAGGCGAGCTCGCTGCGCGTGCGGCGACGCGAGTCGTGACGCGAGGCGTGACGCGAGGCGTGACGCGAGGCGTGACGCGAGGCGTGACGCGAGGCGTAGCGCGACTCGAGTCGTGACGCGAACGCTGCTCGACTGGCAACTCGAGCGGCCTCAACTGCTGCGGCGACTACTGCGGCGGTTCGTACGCCGCGACCGCGTCGTCGAGCTGCTTCGACTCCGCTTCGCTGAGCGGTTGCCGCGTCCGCACGGTGATCGACCAGCCGCGCATCCCGCTCGTGATCAAGTAGACGCGCGTGTGGCGCGCGCCGTCGTCCGGCGTCGCCGCGGCGCCGTCGGTGCCGGCGCTCGCGCCGTCGCCGCTCGCGCTGCCGCCCGAGCTCGCACCGCTCGCGCCCGCGCCGCCCGCACCCGCCGCTCCCTCCGCCTTCTTCGGCTTCGGTGCCTTCGGGTCCTTCGCGCTCTTCTCGGCCTTCGGCGGCGGCTCTCGCCAACCGAGCACCTGCACCGGACCGACGCGCCCCTCGGCGATCGTCCGCGTCGCGTAGTCGCGCGCGCCGGCCTTCGCGACGAGCGCGCTCACCGCCTTCTCGACCGCGGCGGCGTCGGTGGTCTTCGCGTTCAGCGCGAAGCGCTCGACCGCGAGCACGTCGCAGCCGCCGTCGCTCGTTCCCGACGCGTGCACGGCGGCGAGCAGCGGTCGCGTGTCCACGCCGCGCGGCTCGACCGTCTTCGCGCTCTGCAGTTGTTCGAGCCAGCTCGGCTCCGCGCGGAACGCGACCTGCAGATCGAAGCCGGCGATCGGCTCGCGGATCGGCAGTTCGCGCCAGCCGCTCGGCAACAGCAGCGCGTGCGCTTTCGCTTCGAGCTCGGCCTCGTCCGACTTCGCGCCGCTCGCGTTCTTCGCGGCGTCCGCGCCCGCGGGCTTGTCGCCCGGCTTCGCGTCGGCGGGCTTCGCGCCGGCCGCGTCGCCCGGCTTCGCGCCCGCGTCGCCGCCGGCCGGCTTGGCCTCGCCGCTCGGCTCGTCCTTCTCGGCCTCGGCGGCGGCCGCGCTCTCGCTCGCGGTGATCTCGGCGGCCTGGCCGCCCGGCTGCGTGAACGCGAAGTCCTTCTTGAACGCGTCGAACTCGGTGAGCGACGCCGCGGCGGTGCCGCGCCGCACGAAGCCGACGCCGTACTGCAGGCCGTTCGCGCGCACGATGCTGATCTCGATGCGGCCGCTCGCGCCCGCGAAATCGAACACGTGCGCCGGCGCGCCGCCCATCACGGCGTCGCGCTCGGCCGGCTTGTCCCAGTCGATCTTGCCGAAATCCTCGCCGTAGCGGCGCTTGAAGCGCCGCGCGAGCGCGCTCGCCGTCGGCATCTCGATCCCGCTCTGCACCTCGAACAGCAGGATCTCCTGCGTCGGGCCCTTGATCTCGCACAGGTAGCCCTCGACGGCCTCCTCGTCGGAGTCGGGGACCCAGCTCCAGTCGCCGGCGCCGAGCGGCAGCGACACGCCGAGGCGATCGTCGTGGAACCGGCTCGTCTTCGGATCCACGTAGCGCGTGCCGCCGCTGCCGCTCAGCCAGCGGAACGTCGCGGCCGCGCGGCGCAGCGACGGCGTCGCTTCCTTGATCGCCGGTTCGAGGCCGCGCAGCGCGAGGATCGCGAGCGTGTTGTTGCGCAGGTGGCCGACGGTGACGATGCGCTTCTTGAAGCCGCCGTCCATCCACGTCGCCGACATCGAGTACATCGACCACGGGCCCGCGGCGACCGGCGTCTCCTTCGTGTTGAGGCTGCGCTTCTCGGTGACCTCGTCGTCCTCGTCGGGCTCGTCGCCGATCAGCGCGTCGATCACGCGCTCGGAGTAGTAGCGCGCGGAGAGCTTGCGCTTCTGCGGCTTCGAGCCGCTGCTGCCCACGGTCATCTCGGTGATCGCGAACGGATAGACGATCAGCAGTCCGTCCAGGCCGCGCACGTCGTCGCGGAACTCCACGCGCACGGGCTCGTCCAGCACCTTGAGCGTGCTCGCGAGGTCGGTGGTCCAGAAGCCGGCGGGCAGATCGACGAGGAAGCCCGACTCGGTGTCCTTGTAGCGGCCGGCGCGCAGGAAGCCGCGGCTGCCGATGCGCGACTGCGAGTCCTCGCCGCGCGCGAACATCTCGAGCGCGGTCTCGGCGCGGCGCAGCGGCGCGAGCGGCTGCGCGGCCGCGAGCACGGGCTTCGCCTCGCGCAGCGCCTTGTCCTCCTCGCCGAGGAGCGCGCGCACGGCCACGCGGTAGCACATGCCGTCCTTCGTACCGCTGCCGACGAGGAAGTTGTGCAGCGGGTCCGTGCGGTGGCGGTACCAGCGCGCCTGCAGCGACGCGCCGGCGAACGGCAGCGTCTGCGGCTTGAGCGCCGCAACGGTCGACGGATCGAGCGAGGAATCGAACATCGACGCGGCCGCGTCGTGCCACTGCTTCTGGATCGAGCCGTCGACGATCTCGGCGCCGAGCAGCACGAGCACCTCGGGCTCGCGCGACGCGAAGCCGACGAGCTCGTCACCGAGCGCGGCGTTGCCGTGCGTCAGCGTGCGCCAGCTCGGCGGCGCGGCGATGCGCAGTCCGAGCTGCGGGTGCGTGTACGTGCCGCCGGCGAGCGTCCAGCCCGCGCCGGTGCTCGCGTCGTCGCTCGGCGCGAACGCGCGCCCCTTCGCCGGCGTCGAGGCGAGCTTGAACGCGTCGAACAGCGGCTGCAGCTCCGGCGTCTCCGCGCCGACGTTCTTCATCGGGCCGTAGCCGAGCAGCAGGTACGCGTACCCCTTGTTGAGGAACGCCGCGAGGCGGAAGCGCATGCGCGCGCCGTGCAGATCGCCGAGGCCCATCGCGACGAGCGCCTTCTGTCCGGCGAAGGTGCCGATCTCGCGCTTGGTGACGGTGCGATCCTCGATCGGCACCTGATCCATCAGCCAGTTCTGGCACTCCTCGATCGTCGTCTTCGGCACGCGGCGCAGCATCAGGTAGCTGCGCAGGCCGGCGCCGTTGCTCATGCCGGCGAGCGCGGAGGCGTGCAGCTCGGCGACTTCCTTCTCGCCGAGCAGCGACCACTCCGGCGACGGTGCGGTGAGCTCGAACGCGTAGTCGGCGTCGACGAGCGAGTTCGCGGTGATCGCCTGACCAACGGGCGCGCTCTTGGCCTGCGGCGAGACGAACAGGGGCAGTGCGACGAGGAGCCAACCGAGCATGGAGACCTTCCTCCGTGGACCGTGCGGGTAGGGCGCGACCAGTCTACGGCGCGCGCGGCGCGACCGCAGTGGATGTTGCAGATGCGATACGGTCGACGCGCGCGGCGCAGCGCGCTCCGCTACGGCACCGCGACCGTCCGGTAGTTCACCTTGTTCGCCGGCTGCTGGTAGAACACGTTCGGCGTCGAGCCGCCGGTGCCGACGAAGAACGGATTCGCCGCCGTCGTCGAGCCGATGTAGCCCGGGCTGAAGCTCACCGTGGTCGGCGCGCTCGGCGCGTACGGCGCGAGCGCGAACGTCGCGATCCCCGACGCGTTCGTGTTGGCGGTCGGGAAGAATTGC
>SCVU01000624.1 GCA_004296785.1 Planctomycetota bacterium | reverse complement strand
GCGAAGAGCACGGTCGTCGCGTTCCTCGTGCTGTTCACGCTCGTCGCGTTCCTGCGCGTGACGCGCCAGGAGCCGACCGACGGCTTCTTCGGCTGGCTGGTGCGGCTGCACCGGATGGTCGACGTCGACTTCAGCGTCGACCAGGTCTCGCGCCTGACGGTTCTGATCACGTTCGTGCTGATCTGGTTCCTGACCACGGTCAGCCGCTTCTGCTCGTTCAAGCTGATCCAGTGGCTGCACCGGCGCGGCATCGGCAACCGCAACGTGCTGATCATCGGCACCGCGTCGACCGGCCGCTGGCTCGAGCGCAAGTTCGTGCTCGTGCCGACGCTCGGGCTGCGCCTGGTCGGGTTCGTCTCCGAGTCGAAGGACGAGATCGGCCGGCGCGTCGATCGCGCGCTCGTGCTCGGCACGCTCGAGGACCTCGACGAGCTCGTCGGCGTGCACAAGGTGTCCGAGGTGTTCGTCGCGATGCCCGAGGCGTCCGAGGAGCGCGTGCTCGCGATCATCGAGCGGCTCGAGCGGCTCGGCGTCACGTACCGCGTCGTGCCGCGCTTCTACCACCTGATGGCGCAGCGCGTGCAGATCGAGAACCTCGACTCGATCCCGCTGATCACGCGCGCCGAGCGCGACCCGGGCCTGATCGGGACGGTCGCCAAGCGCGTGCTCGACCTCGTCGGCGCGACGCTCGTGCTCGTGTGCACGGCGCCGGTGTTCGCGATCGCCGCGGTGCTGATCAAGCGCGAGTCGGCGGGGCCGGTGTTCTTCGTGCAGAACCGCATCGGCAAGGACGGGCGGCCGTTCCCGATGCTGAAGTTCCGCACGATGTTCACGCACATGTCCGGCGACGCGCCCAAGCCGCGCGATCACCACGACCCGCGCGTGACGGCGAGCGGGCGCTTCCTGCGCCGCTACTCGCTCGACGAGCTGCCGCAGTTCTTCAACGTGCTGCGCGGCGAGATGAGCATCGTCGGGCCGCGGCCGGAGATGAAGTTCATCGTCGACCAGTACGGTCCGCTCGAGCGCGAGCGGCTGCGCGCGAAGCCGGGCATCACCGGGCTGTGGCAGATCTCGTATCACCGCTCGGCGGCGATCCACGAGAACCTCGACTACGACATCTACTACGTCGAGAACCGCTCGCTGCTGCTCGACGTGCTGATCATCTTCCTGACGGTGTTCGCGGTGGCCAAGGGAACGGGCGCGCACTGACGCGCGGCGCAGCCGGACTGGTCGTCGTACGGAGCCCGCCTCGATTCCGCCGACTTGGAGATTTGGAGCCCGCCTCGATTTCATCGCGGTCGCAGCGCGACCGCGATGAAATTGAGGCGGGCTCCAAATCTCCAAGTCGGCGGAATCGAGGCGGGCTCCGTACGACTCCGTACGACTCGGGACGATTTCATGACAACTCGCCGGAGTTGAGGCGGGCTCGGTACTCCGTCACACTGCGCCGATCCGGATGCGCGTCGTCCACGTCATGGAGTCCACGATCGGCGGCACGCGGCGCCACCTCGTCGACGCCGCGCGCGGCCAGGCCCGCGCCGGGCTCGAGGTCCACGTGATCGCCTCGTGCGAGCGCGTCGCGGCGTTCCGCGACGACCTCGCCGCGCTGCAGCGCGAAGGCGTCCACTGCTACGAGGTGCCGATGCAGCGCGAGATCCGCCCGCGCGCCGAGATCGCGCACGCGCGCGCGATCGCGGCGCGGCTGCGCGCGATCCAACCCGCGATCGTGCACACGCACAGCTCGAAGGGCGGCGCGCTCGGCCGCATCGCGTCGATCGCGACGCGCCAGGGCAAGCGCGTGCACACGCCGCACACGTTCGCATTCCTGTTCGGCGCGATGTTCTCGCCGCTCAAGCGCCGGCTGTTCCACGGCATCGAGAGCGTGCTCGGCGCGCGCACCGACCGCATGATCGCCGTGTCGCGCTCGGAGCGCGCGACGATCGAGCGCGCGAAGGTCACGCGCACCGAGCGGCTGCGCGTCGTCGCCAACGGCATCGATCCCAAGCCGTGGCGCATGGCGGAGCCGCTGCCGCGCGGCGTGCTCGGCGCGCCGAAGGACAAGCCGCTCGCCGCGGTCGTCGGGCTGCTCAACGCCGCGAAGGGCCAGGACCTCGCGATCGAGATGCTCGCGCGCGACGGGTGCCGCGACCTGCACCTGCTCGTCGTCGGCCACGGCGAGGAGCGCGCCGCGCTCGAGGCGCTGGCGGCCGCGCGCGGCGTCGCGGCGCGCACGCACTTCCTCGGCTGGCGCGACGACGTGCCGCGCCTGCTCGCGGCCTGCGACTTCGTGCTGCTGCCGTCGCGCTGGGAGGGGATGCCGTACATCGTGCTCGAGGCGTTCGCGGCCGGCCGGCCGGTCGTCGCGGCCGCGGTCGACGGCGCGACCGATCTCGTCGTCGACGGCGAGAACGGCTATCTCGCGGCGGTCGGCGACGCCGACGACCTCGCGCGCGCGACGCGCCAGATGCTCGGCGCGAGCGAGCGCGAGCGCGAGGCCTGCGGTCGCCGCGCGCGCGCGCGCGTGCTCGACGGCTACACCGTCGATCACATGGTGCGCGGGCTCGTCGACGTGTACCGGGAGCTCGCATGACGCAGGCGAACATGCGGATCCTGCACGTGATCACGACGCTCGACGTCGGCGGCGCCGAGATGCACATCCTGTCGCAGGTGCGCGGCCAGACCGCGCGCGGCCACGCGGTGCGCGTCGCGTACTTGAAGGGCCACGGCACGCTGGAGGCCGACTTCCGCGCGGCCGGCGCCGAGTGGGTCGGCTGCGTGTCGAGCGGCGCCGCGCTGCCGGCGCGGCTGTGGAAGCACCTGCGCTGGGCCGAGATCGTGCACAGCCACCTGTTGAAGGCCGACATGGCGACGGCGCCGCTGGCGTGCCTCGCCGGCCGCCGGCGCGGGCTCGTGTCGGGCAAGCACAACGACGAGCAGGTGCTGAAGAAGCCGCTCGTGTCGCTCGTGCACGGCGCGATCGGCCGGCTGCCGCGGCGCACGATCGCGCTGTCCGACCACGTCGCGCGCTTCATCGAGGAGCACGGCCGCGTGCCGCGCGCGCGCATCGAGCGCGTCTACTACGGCATCGACGACGCCGCGTTCGAGCGCGCGGCCGCCGACGGTCGCGCGCGCCGCGCCGAGCTGCGCGCGGCCCTGGGCTTCGGCCCCGACGACGTCGTGTTCACGTGCGTCGCGCGCTTCGCGCCGCAGAAGGCGCACGACGTGCTGCTGCGCGCGTTCGCGGCCGCGCGCGCCGGCGGCGATCCCGTCGCGCCGCGGCTGCGCCTGCTGCTCGTCGGCGACGATCCGTTCGGCGACGGTCGCGTGCGGATGGAAGCGCTGGCGCGCGAGCTCTCGCTCGGCGGCGCCTGCGTGTTCGCCGGCATCCGCCGCGACGTCGCGGCGCTGCTCGGCGCGTCCGACGTGTTCGCGATGGCCTCGCTGTGGGAGGGACTGGGCCTCGTGTTCCTCGAGGCGATGGCGGCCGGGATGCCGGTGTTGTCGACGCGCGTGTCGGCGATCCCCGAGGTGGTCGTCGACGGCGCTACGGGCCGGCTCGTGCCCGCCGGTGAGGTCGAGCCGCTCGCCGCGGCGATGCTCGAGCTCGCGCGCGATCCGGCGCTGCGCGCGCGGATGGGCGCCGCGGGCCGCGCGCGCGTGCGCGAGCGCTTCGGCCTCGCGCGGATGCACGAGGAAACGCTGGCTCTGTACGCGCGGCTGCTGGAGCGGAGCTAGACCGTGCGCCGCCTCTTCCTCGCGCTGCTCATCGTGCTGTGCGGCGCGCCACTCTTCGCGCGCGCCTCCGCGCAGGACCTCGACGCGCGCGCACGCGCCGACGGCGCGGCGCAGCTCGCGCGCATGCTCGAGGCGAGCGGCGGGCTCGCGGCGTGGCGCGCGCAGGGCGGCGCCGCGTGGGACGTGCTCGACACGCTGCGCGTGCAGCCAGAGCCGGACGGCGGCGAGTGGCGCGTGCACCACCGCGTCGCGCGGCGCGCGGTCTTCGATCCCGCCGGCCAGGGCTGGCTGCACTCCGAGTACGCGCGCTACGACGAGCCGAGCGCGCGCGTCGTCGTCGATCCGTTCCGGCAGGTCTCGAGCGGCGACGCCGCGTGGGCCGAGCACGGCGGCCGCGCCGATCGCGCGGCGCCGACGGCCGCGCGCGCGCGCGACGCGGTGCGGCGCGAGTTCCTGCTCGGCGCGCTGCCGTTCGCGCTGGCCGAGCTCGGCGCCGAAGTGCGCGCGCTCGAGCCGGGCGCGCTCGGCGACCGCCGCGTCGAGCGCGTCGCGGTGCACCTTCCGTCGCCCGTGGTGATGGAGGACAGCGAAGCGGTGGCCGACTTCGAGCTGCTGCTCGATCCCGAGACCGCGCGACCGCTGCGGCTCGCGTACACGCTCGTCGGCGCCGACCGCGACGACCCCGAGCGCGGCCCGACGCAGGCGTGGATCGATTTCAGCGGCCGGCTCGAAGTCGGAAAGGTCTTCCTGCCCGCGCGGCGCGAGCTGTTCCACGCCGGCGGCACGCGGCGCCTGGCCGGCGAGCTCGCGCGCGCGAGCGCGGGCGCGCCGGCGCCCGCCGGTCTGCGCCGGCCGTGGATCAGCGGGCTCGTGTGGAGCGGCGCCGAGCGCGCGACGAGCTGGGACCCGCCGGCGCGCGGTGCGCCGCGGCGGAGCGCGCTTGAGAGCGCGCCATCCGGCGGCCGATAGCGAGCCGATGGTGGGGGCGCGCTGCCCCTGCGCGCCCCATGCACGAGTCCCCGCAGCACGAGCAGCACGGCGCGAGCCCGGATCCGCGCACCGCCGACGGCGCGATCACCCCGTGGGGACCGCGCGACCGCGACCGGCGCCGCGAGCGCACGCCGCGCTTCTCGCGCTTCTCGTTCTTCGGCGGCCGGCGCCGGCGCGCGCGCCGCGAGCACGAGCTCGAGGGCAGCTTCGTCGATCTGTACGGACACCGGCTGTGGGTCCTCGCGATGTGGACCGCGCTGATGAACACCGGCGACTGCTTCTTCACGCTCGTGCACCTGCAGGCCGGCGGCACCGAGGTCAATCCGATCGCGGCGGTGCTGCTCGGCACCGGGCGCCTCGGCTTCGTGCTGTGGAAGTCGCTGTTGATCGGGCTCGCGCTGCTCGTGCTCGTGCAGCACAAGAACTTCACGCTCGCGCGCTTCGGACTGTGGACCGCGTGCGGCGGCTACACGCTGCTGTTCCTGTACCACCTGCTGTTGTTCCGCTTCTGAGCGCATCCGTACACTGGCGTTCGTCCATGTCGAACGACCGATGCGCATCGCCCGCGTCCTGACCCGCCTGAACCTCGGCGGTCCCGCGCGCCAGGTGCTGGCGAGCGATCCGCTGCTCGTGCGCGCCGGTCACGCGGTGCGCGTGTTCTGCGGCGCCGCGGAGAAGGGCGAGGGCGATCTCGCGGACGAGCTCGCCGCGCGCGGCATCGAGGTCGAGCGCGTCAGCGGTCTCGCGCGCGGCCTCAATCCGGCCAAGGACCTGTGGGCGCTGTCGGCGCTGCGCTCGAAGCTCGCGGCGTTCCGCCCGCAGATCGTGCACACGCACGCGTCGAAGGCCGGCGCGCTCGGCCGGCGCGCGGCGGCCGCGCTCGGCGGCGCGCGCACCGTGCACACGTTCCACGGCCACGTGCTCGAGGGCTACTTCCCCGACATCGTGTCGCGGCGGCTGATCGCACAGGAGCGGCGCCTCGCCGCGCGCACCGACCGCGTGATCGCGGTCGCGCACGCGACGGCCGACGACCTCGTGCGCCTGGGCGTCGTCGATCCGGCCAAGCTCGTCGTCGTGCCGCCGGGCATCGAGATCGAGCCGTTCCTCGCGCTCGCGCGGCCGGCGCCCGGCACGAGCGAGTGGAGCGCCGCGCGGCGCGGTCCGCTGCGCGCGCTGCTCGGCGCGGATCCCGCGCGCGCGCTCGTCGGCGTGATCGGCCGGCTGGCCGAGGTCAAGCAGCCGCTGCGCGCGCTCGAGGTGCTGAAGCTGCTCGCGGCGAAGCACGCGCGCCTCGAGCTCGTCTACGTCGGCGACGGCGAGCTGTACGCGCCGCTCGTGCGCGCGGTGCGCGCGCTGGAGCCGGAGCTCGCGCGGCGCGTGCACGTGCTCGGCGCGCGCGCCGACATGCCGGAGCTGCTCGCCGAGCTCGATGCGGTGCTGTTGTGCTCGCGCTCGGAGGGCGCGCCGGTGTGCCTGATCGAAGCGCACGCGGCCGCGCTGCCGGCGGTCGCGATGGACGTCGGCGGCGTCGGCGAGCTCGTCGCGCACGAGCGCACCGGCTTCCTCGCCAAGAGCGTCGACGAGCTCGCGTTCGGCCTCGACAAGCTGCTCGAGAGCGACGCGTTCGCGCACGGCTGCGGCCTGCGCGGCCGGCTGCGCGTGCGCGAGCGCCACAGCGGCGCCGCGCTCGCCGCGCGGCTCGACGGGCTGTACCACGAGGTGTGGGAGGCCGCTCCGTGCGCCTCCTGATGCTGTCGGGCGACCGGCAGGTCGTGCTCGGGCAGAAGGGCCCGTTCCACTCGATGCAGGCGGAGTTCTCGCGGCACTTCGAGCGCATCGACGTGCTCGTGCCGCGGCCCGACGGGCCGGCGAAGGTGCTGTCGATCCACGAGCGCGTCCACCTGCATCCGGCGACGTGCGGACGCGCCGGCATGTACGGCTGGCTCACGCGGCGCGGCATCGAGCTCGTGCGTGAGCACGGCCACGCGCTGGTCGTCAGCCACGACTACGGCTGGTTCTACAACGGCATCGCGGCCGGGCGCATCCGCGCGGCGACCGGCGTCCCGTTCGTCAGCGAGATCCACCACGTGCCCGGGCATCCGCGCGCGGCCGATCTGCGCGAGCGCTTCGACAAGCAAGTCGCGCGCGCGTACATCCGGCACTGGGCGCGCGCGCGCGCGTGCGCGATCCGCGTCGTCAACGCGCGCGAGATGCCGCCGCTGCTCGAGCGCTGGGGCGTGCCGCGCGCGCAGATCGCGGTGCTGCCGTCGCTGTACATCGACCTCGCGACGTTCCGCGCGCCCGCGCGCGCGGTCGCGCCGCGCCAGGACGTCGTGTTCGTCGGGCGGATGGTCGCGAACAAGGGGCTCGATCGCATCGTCGACGCGCTCGCGCTGCTGAAATCGCGCGGGCTGCCGCACCGCGCGCTGTTCGTCGGCAAGGGGCCGCTGCTCGGTGCGACGAAGGAGCGCGCCGCGCGCCGCGGCCTCGGCGACGTGCGCTTCATCGAGTGGGTCGAGACGCCGGCCGACCTCGCCGACGTGTACCGGCACAGCCGCGTCGCGGTGTGCGCGTCGACCTGCGAGGGCGGGCCGCGCGTGACCGTCGAGGCGATGGCCTGCGGCGTGCCGGTCGTCAGCACGCCGGTCGGCGTGATGCCGGAACTGCTCGAGGACGGCCGCGCCGGGCGCCTGGCGGACTTCGACGTCGGCTCGCTCGCCGATGCGCTCGGCGACGTGCTGGCCGACGACGAGCGGCGCGGCGCGCTCGGCGCGGAGGCCGCGCGGCGCGCGCAGCGCTTCGAGTACCACGCGATGCTCGCGAACTACGCGGAGGGGTTGAAGCGCCTCGCCGCGCAGGCCGCGGCGGCGCCGGCGGGAGCGGCGCGCGCGTGAAGCTGCTCTTCCTCACGCAGGTGCTCGACGCACAGGACGCGGTGCTCGGCTTCGTGCCGCGCTGGATCCAAGGTTTGGCGCGCCACTGCGAGCGCGTGCGCGTCGTCGCGCTCGAAGTCGGCGACGTGCGCGGCCTGCCGCCGAACGTCGACGTGCGCGAGATCGGGCGGCGCGGCGTCGTGCTGCGCTACGTGCGCTACCGCCGCGTGCTGGCCGAAGCGTTCGGCCGCGACGGGTTCGACACGGTGCTCTCGCACATGGTGCCGCGCTACGCGCTGGTCGCCGACGGGCCGGCGCGGCGCGCGGGCGCGCGCGCGTTCCTGTGGTACACGCACAAGGGCGTCGACGCGCGCCTGATCAAGGCTTGCGCGCGCGTCGAGAAGGTCTTCACCGCCAGCGCCGAGTCGATGCGCGTCGACACGCCGCGCAAGGTCGTGACCGGGCACGGCATCGATCTCGAGCACTTCCGGCCGGCGCCGCCGCCGAGCGGGCCGCCGCGCCTGCTCTCGGTCGGCCGCGTCACGCCGGCCAAGGATCCGCTGACGATCGTCGAAGCGCTCGCGCGGCTGCGCGCGGAAGGGCGCGACGTCGCGCTCGACCTCGTCGGCGCCGGGCTCGCCGGCGGCGACGCGGCGTACGGCGAGCGCGTGTCGCGGCGCATCGACGAGCTCGGCCTCGCCGCGCACGTCGCGCGGCCCGGCGAGGTGCCGTACCCGCGCGTGCCGGACAGCTACGCGCGCGCGACGCTCGTCGTCAACGCGTCGCACACCGGCTCGCTCGACAAGGTCGTGCTCGAGGCGTTCGCGTGCGCGCGGCCGGTCGTTTCGTGCAACGAATCGATTCCGCCGCTGCTCGCTCCGCTCGGCGCGCGCGCGCCGTGGTTGCACTTCGACAAGGGCGACGCCGCGAGCCTGGCGCGCGCGATCGGCCGCTTGCTCGACCTGCCGGCGGCGGAGCGCGACGCGCTGGGTCGCACGCTGCGGAGCGAGGTCGCCGCGCACCACGAGGTCGACGCGCTGATGGCTCGGCTCTGCAGGGAGATGGCGACTTGAAGCTCTCGATCGTGATCCCGTCGTGGAACACGCGCGAGCTGCTGCGCGCGTGCCTCGCCTCGCTCGCGCGCGCCGACCTGCCCGAGCACGAGACGATCGTCATCGACAACGCGAGCGCCGACGGCTCGGCCGACATGGTCGAGCGCGATTTCCCGGCCGTCGTGCTGCAGCGCAACGCGCGCAACGAGGGGTTTGCGATCGGCTGCAACCAGGGGCTGCGGCGCGCGAGCGGCGCGTACCAGTTCCTGCTCAACGCCGACACCGAGGTCGCGCCCGACGCGCTGCGGCGCATGCTCGAGTTCCTCGACGCGCACCCGCAGCACGCCGCGGTCGCGCCGCGCCTCGTGTCGAGCGACGGCTCGACGCAGCGCACGTGCCTCGCGTTCCCGAACCTGTGGACGCCGCTGTGCTTCGGCGGTCCGCTCGAGCGCTGGTTCCCGCGGAATTTCGAACTGCGCCGCTACTTCCTGCGCGACTGGGACCAGGCGTCGAGCCGCGACGTCGATCAGCCGCCCGCCGCCGCGCTGCTGGTGCGGAAAACCGCGCTCGAACAGGTCGGGTTGTTCGACGAGCAACTGTGGCTGTTCTACAACGACGTCGACCTGTCGAAGCGGCTGTGGGCAGCGGGTTGGCGCACGCACTACCTCGCTGAAGCGACCGTCTTGCACCACATTGGCGCCTCGACTCGGCAGTTCGGCAACTTCCTGCCCGAATGGCACAAGAACCGCCTCCACTACTTCCGCAAGCACCACGGGCGGCTCGCCGGCGCCTGGGTCAAGGCGTGCACGGGTCTCGCGGCGCTCGATTGGAGCGCCGTGATGCTGTGGCGGCGCCTGCGCGGCCGGCCCGCCGAGCCGATCGCACCGCTGTGGTCGAAGTACTGGAGCTACGCACGCCTGTGAGCGGCGCACACGGGATGAGCGCATGAGTCCGCTCGTGCTGCCGGAGCCTTCGAGCGAGGCGCTGGCCGAGGTCCACGAGCCGCTGCGGCGCGTGCTCGGCTGGCTCGCGTCGCTGCGCGATGCGCAGGGCCGCGTGATCTGCCCCGAGCACAAGATCGAGCACACCGGCAAGAGCGCGTACGTCGCGCTGCTCGCGTGCGAGCTCGCGCGCGCGAGCGAGGACCTCGCCGAGCGCGAGCGCCTGGTCGAGCTCGCGCTGCAACAGGGCCGGCGCCTGGTCGCGCGCCTGGAGCGCGAAGGCACGAGCCCGTGCCACACGTTCCGCCCGGGTCGCCACGATCCGTTCAACTGCTCGAACTCGGTGATCGACGGCGGCGCGTGCAGCGACGTGCTCGCGCACCTGTCGCGCGAGCTCGACGGCCGCGTCGGCGCCGACGACGTGCGCGCGTTTCGCGAGGCGTCGCTGCTGCACGCGCGGACCTACCTGCGCTACGCGGTGCTCGACAAGGGCGTGCCGGCGCAGCGCGCGTGGGGACTGACCGGGCTCGCGGCGGCGTACCACTTGTCGCGCGATCCCGAGCTCGAGCGCGCCGCGCTCGAAGCCGTCGGCGTGCTCGAGGGGATTCAGCACGAGGACGGCAGCTATCCGTACCACCCGGTCGACTGGGGCGCCGGCCATCCGGGCGCGAGCGACGTCTCGTCGTTCTACCAGTCGCGGCTGTCGGGCTTCCTGATCCACTCGCTCGAACAGCTCGGCCGCTCGCCCGCGCTGTCGCTGTTCGCCGGACCGATCCAGCGCGGGCTCGAGTTCACCTGCGCGCTGCAGGGCCCCGACGGCAAGAAGTGCGGCCTGGTCGAGGCAAAGCCGTGGTACTGGGGCGCGACCTACGAGGTCGCGAGCCACGTGTTCGACGTGCACGCGCTCGCGCGCGGCTGGGAGATCTTCGGCCGGCCGCGCTACGGCGCCGCCGCGGCGAATGCGTGGCGCGCCTGGGTCGCGCACCTGTCGAGCGCCGGTCAGCCGGCCAGCCACATGCCGGGCCCGGGCCGCGGCCGCAGCTACCAGTGCCCGCTGTTCTGGGCCGCGCACGCCGCGTGGGTCGCGCGCGCGATCAAGCCGCTGGCGTGCGCGCTCGATCGCTTCCCGCCCGGCGGCGCGCTGCCGGGCAAGCACGAGCGCAGCTCGATCGATCTGGAGATCACGTGGTTCCCGCGCGCGCAGCTCGTGCGCCTCGAGGACGCGCGCGTCGTCGCGTGGGTGCGCGGCGCGCGGCCGGGCAGCAACGTCCACCACGGCAGTCCGCAGGGCGCCGGCCTGCTGCAGGTCGTGCGCAAGACCGACGGCGCCGAGCTCGTCGAGCGCTGCCGGATGCGCGGCGCGCAGGAGGCCGAGTGGAACGGCGTGGCCGGATCGATGTCGCTCGCGCGCGGCTGGAACAGCGGCAAGGACGAGCTGCGCTTCGCGTTCTGGCTCGCGCGCGTCGAGGCGCGCGCCGGGCGGCGCTTGACGGCGCTCGCCGTGCCGCTGCGCGTGCTGCGCCGCGGCGTGCTCGCGTACGCGCAGGCCGACGTGTCGAGCGCGTTCGCGCTCGCGCCGCACGTGACGCTGCTGTCCGACGGCGTCGAGCTGCAGTCGTCGCTGGCGTGGCGCGACGGCAGCGCGGTCGACGACAGCTCGCTCGTGCGCACGTTCCGCCTCGACGGCGACGGCGTCGCGGTGCGCGAGGAAATCCTTTCCTCGGGCGCGGCGCGCGGGCTCGAGTACGCGCTGCCGAAGGCCGCCCGCGACGCTCGGATCGAGGCGCGCGTGGTCGAATACCGGCTCGGATGACTACGCTCTACGGGTGTCGATGAGCTCGCCGAACCCGTCGCCCGGCCCGTTCGTATCCGCCGTCCGCGCGGCGCTCGTGGTCGGCCTCGCGTGGGGCGCGGTCGACGCCGCGCTCGCGTCGCGCGGCTTCCGCTTCGACGGCGCGCTCGACGTGCCGGTGTGCGTCGCGGGCGCGGTGTTCGTCTGCACGGCGCTGGTCGCGCTGCCGATCGCGCTCGCGGCGCTGATCGGGCGCGGGCGCGCGAGCGCCTGGCTGCTCGCGCTCGGCGTGGCGTTCGCGCTGTTCATCGAGGCGTACTGGTGGTCGCGGCCGTGGGTGTTCCCCGGCTACTCGGCGACCTCGCCGCAGCGACTGGCGGCGACCGCCGGCATCGCGCTCGGCGCGCTCCTCGTCGGCGGCGCGCTCGGCGCGTGGCTCGAGCGCGCGGCGCGCGGCGGGCTGCGCAAGCTCGCGTGGGTCGGCGCGGCGGTCTCGCTCGCCGGCGCGATCGTGTGCGGCCTCGGCGCATTCGGCGAGGCCGGCGGCGGCCGCGGTGCGCTGAACGAGCGCAACGCGAGCCAGGCGAACGTGCTGCTCGTCGTCGTCGATGCGCTGCGCGCCGACATGCTCGGCTGCTACGGCAACGCGCGCGTGAAGACGCCGCACCTGGACGCGCTCGCCGCGCGCGGCGTCGTGTTCGAGCGCGCGTACGCGCAGGCGCCGTTCACCGGCGCGTCCTTCGGCTCGATCTTCACCGGCAAGTACCCGCGCCGACACGGCCTGGTGAAGATGGGGCCCGAGGTGCGGATGGTCGCGAACCCGACGCTGCCGTGGCACCTGAAGAGCGCGCGCCGCGAGCAGGGCGGCACGATGCAGGACGAGGACTACGCGACCGCGACGTTCATGACCGGAGCGCTGCACGTCGAGACCGGGCTGATGCGCGGCTTCGACGCGTGGTTCGAGGCGATGGACGGACACGACCTCGTCGACGGCGACCGCGCGTGGAGCCGCTTCCGCTCGGTGCTGCTGCCGTTCCTGATCAAGAACAAGCTCACGCAGCGCTTCGATCCGGAGCTCGTCGCGACCGAGGCGAGCCGCTGGATCCGCGCGCTCGGCGGCAAGCGCTTCTGCGCGATGGTGCACCTGTACTCGACGCACACGCCGTACGACCCGCCGCAGCGCTTCCGCGAGCAGTACTGCGATCCCGCGTACGACGGGCCGCTGCAGGCGTTCTACGCGTACCACCGCGAGGCGATCGAGCGCGGCGAGTACGCGCCGAGCGCGGCCGACGTCGCGCAGGTCCGCCACCTGTACGAGGCGGGCGTCGCGCACGCCGACGAGATGGTCGGTCAGCTCGTCGACGCGCTGCGCGAGAGCGGCGCGCTCGAGGACACGCTCGTGATCGTCACCAGCGACCACGGCGAGAACCTCGGCGAGCTGCACGCGCTGACCGGCAAGCCGCTGTGGGAACACAACCACGTCAACGAGCTCAACCTGCGCGTGCCGCTGCTCATGAGCTGGCCCAAGGGCTTGCCGGGCGGCGCGCGCGTCGGCGCGCTGGCCGAATCGGTCGACATCCTGCCGACGGTGTGCGACCTGTTCGATCTCGAGCTGCCGCAGGCGCTGCACCTGCAGGAGCCCTACCGCGCGATCGACGGGCACTCGCTGGTGCCGCTCGCGCGCGGCGAGGCGACGGCGGTGCGCGAGTTCGCGTACTCCGAGAACGTGCTCGAGGCGAGCGCGCGCAGTCTCACGCACCGGCTCGTCGCCGCGCGCGCGGCGCTCGAGTCGAAGGCCGAGGACAACGACGGCTCGGTCGCCGGCCACGGGCCGTGGTTGTACGACGCGGACGCGGACCCGACGTCGACGCACGACCTCGGCGCGGGGTTGGCGGCCGAACGCGCGCGGCACTGGAAGGCGCTGAAGGCGTGGAGCGACGGGCTGCCGTTGCCGCTGTCGGAGACGGTGCTGTCGCCGCGCGACTACGATCAGCAGGCGCTGCTGGACAAGCTCGGCTATCGCGAGAGCGGCGAGCGCGAGCGCAAGCAGCCGTGAGCGGTCAGCGGCTGGCATTCGTCGCGAACACGCGGCTGCCGTCGGAGCGCGCGCAGGCGCTGCAGGTCGTGCAGATGGCGGCCGCGTTCGCGCGCGCCGCGCTCGAGGTCGAGCTCTTGCACGCGCGGCGGCGGCGCGAGCATCCGCTGCCTGCCGGACAGGACCTGTGGTCGCACTACGGCGTGCCGAGCGGACCGCGACCGACCGTCCGCGCGATCCCGTGCAGCGACTGGATCGAGAGCGTGCCGGTCGCGCTGCAGTACATCCCGGCGCGGATGCAGGAGCTGAGTTTCGCGCGCAACGCCGCGCGCGCGCTGCGCGAGCACGCCGCGCACACGTGGGTCTACTCGCGCGAGATCGAGTGCGCGCTGCACCTCGTGCGCGCCGGCGCACCGCACGTGTTCCTCGAGGTGCACCGCGTGCCCGGCGGTCGCACGCGCCGGCGTTGGCTCGACGCAGCCGTGCGCGGCGTGCGCGGGGTGGTCGCGATCTCCGGCGGCGTGCGCGAGGACCTTGTCGCGGCCGGCGTGCCGGCGGACAAGCTGTGCGTCGAGCACGACGGCTACGAGGCCGCGCGCTTCGCACGGCTGCCGTCGCGCGAGGCCGCGCGCGACGCGCTGAAGCTGCCGCAGGGCGCTTCGATCGTCGCCTACACCGGCGGCCTGCTCGAGTGGAAGGGCGTCGACGTGCTCGTCGATGCCGCGCGCGAGCTCGACAGCGTGCTGTTCGTGATCGCCGGCGGCATGGCCGCCGACGTCGAGAAACTGCGCGCGCGCGCCGCGGGGCTCGCGAACGTGCGCATCGACGGCTTCCAGGCTCCCGAGCGCGTGCCGACGTATCTGGCGGCCGCGGACGTCGCCGCGCTGCCGAACCGCGCGCAGCCGGCGATCAGCGCGCGCTACACGTCGCCGCTCAAGTTGTTCGAGTGCATGGCGGCCGGGCTGCCGATGGTCGCGAGCGACCTGCCGGCGCTGCGCGATTGCCTGGCGGAAGGGGAGGCGCGCTTCGCGCAGCCCGACGATCCGCGCGCGCTGGCCGCGGCGATCGCGGGGCTGCTCGCGGACCGCGCCGGGCGCGCGAGCATGCGCGAGCGGCTGCTCGCGCGCGCCGCCGCACACACGTGGGATGCGCGCGCGACCCGGATCGCGCGGTGGATGCGCGAGCGCGCGTCCGATAGATAGGCACCCGTGCGCGTCCTCTACCTCACCGATTCGCTCTCCGATCTCGACGGCGTCGGCCGCTACGCGATGCGGCTGATCGCGGCGACCGAGAAGCTCCAGCCGGGGCTCGAGGTCGAGGTGCTGCTCGCGCGCAAGCACCGGCCGACCTCGAAGGAAGTGCCGAAGCACTGGCAGGTCTCGGTCGCGCTGCCGCCCGACTACTTCTACTACATGCAGCCGTCGCGCTTCTGGCCGAGCTACGCGTGGGGGACGTGGAACACGTGGCGCGCGGCGCGGCGCGCGGACGTCGTGCACGCGATCAAGGACTTCCCGCACAACCTGGTCGCGCTGCGCGGCGCCGAACTCGCGGGCAAGCCGTGCATCGCGACCGCGCACGGCACGTACTCGGTGATCCCGCTGTTGTCGCAGCGCCACGCGGCCGCCGCGCAGGCGGCGTACCGGCGCTTCGCCGCGCTGATCTCGGTCAGCCGCTACACGTCGAAGAAACTGCTCGAGCTGTCGGGCGGCGCGATCGATCCGGCGCGGCTGCACGTGATCCCCAATTGCGTCGACGCCTCGACCTACGCGGCGCCGCGCGCCGACGTGCGCGATGGCTCGTGCGCGTGGCACGGGCTGCGCTACACGCTCGCGATGGGCGAGCTGAAGGAGCGCAAGGGCCACCACCTGTCGATCGGCGCGTTCCTGCGCGTCGCCGCGCGCTTCCCCGACCTGCACCACTGCGTGGTCGGCAAGCGCTCGAACGACGACTACGAGCGCGCGATCGTCGCGCGCATCGCGGCGGCCGGCTGCGCGCAGCGCGTGCACTTCCTCGGCAACGTCGACGAGGCGCAGAAGATCGACCTGTTCCAGCGCGCGTTCGCGTTCGTGCACACGCCGGTCACCGCGACCGACGGCGGCTTCGAGGGCTTCGGCATCGTGTACCTCGAGGCATCGGCGAGCGGGATCCCGTGCATCGGCACGCTCGACTCCGGCGCGGAGGACGCGGTCGTCGACGGCGTGACCGGCATGCTCGTGCCGCAGCGCGAGGACGACGTCGCGGCCGCGCTGGAGCGGCTGCTCGAGGACGATGGATTGCGCCGGCGCATGGGCGAGGCCGGTCGCGCGCACGCCGCCGCGCAGACGTGGGAGGCGAACGCGCGCGCGGTGCTCTCGATCTATCGCGACGCGCTTGCAACGCGCGCAGCGCCTGCGTCTGCTAGCGCGAGGTCCGGCCGGTCGT
>SCVU01000623.1 GCA_004296785.1 Planctomycetota bacterium | reverse complement strand
TCTTCGTCCGCTACACGACGGCGGCGCAGGTGCGCGCGCTGCGGCCCGACATGCCGGCGCTCGCCGCGCTCGCGGACTCCGGCACGTTCGGCGTCGGCGCGACGGCGCCCGGCACCGACGGCGATGCCGACGTCGACTTCGTCTCGCGCTTCTTCGCGCCGGCCAAGGGCATCGCCGAGGACCCGGTCACCGGATCCGCGCACTGCACGCTCGCGCCGCTGTGGAAGGCGCGCCTCGGGCGCTCGCTCGACGGCGGGCAGCGCTACCGCGCGCGGCAGGTCGGTTCGCGCAGCGGTGAGCTCGAGTGCGAGAGCGACGAGCGCCGCGTCGTGATGTACGGCAACGCGGTGACGGTGCTGCGCGGCGAGCTCGAGCTGTAGCGCGCGACGCGCGGCGCAGCGGCAGGCGCGCACGCGCGCGCCGGAGTCCGGCGCGCTACGTCAGTCGAGCTACGGGCAGCCGCCGAGCTCGACGTTGATGTCGCCCGAGTCGAGCGCCGACGGGAACGGCGCGGTGAACGACGGGTGGCTCGCGATCTTCACCGTCAGCCAGCCCGAACCGCCCCAGCGCAGGTTCTTGTCGTTCGCGCCGTAGCCGACCTGGAACGCCGGCCCGTCGCGCGTGACCTTCAGCACGCCGCCCGCGTAGTCGTCGATGCCGGTCAGCGTTCCCTCGGTCTGCAGGTAGTAGTGCCACGCGGTCGGATCGACCGACCCGCCGTTCTCGACGTAGGCGCGCGGCACGAGGCTCTTCTTCGGGCTCCCCGCCGGCGGGAACACCGCGGCGCCCGCGTTGACGCGCTCGGCGAATACGACGTCGACCGCGAACGCCTTCGACGGCTGCGCCGCGCGCCGGATCGTGCCGGTCAGCCGCGCCGTGCCGTCGGCGAGCTCGACGAAGCGCCCGGGCGGATCGAACGCGAAGTCCTTGCCAATCTCCGGCAGATAGAACGCGTGCGTGTACTGCGACGCGCTCCACTTCGCCTCGGGCTGCGCTTTCGTCACGCAGTCGTCGACGTCGCCGCCGACGTCGACGCGCAGCTCGGCGATGCCGGTCGGCGTGAGCGCGACGCCGCTCTTCGGCGCCGCGAGCACCTGCACTTCGAGCTGCGCCGCGGCGCCGAGCGTCGCGTTGCGACCGTTCGCGCCCTGTCCGACCTGCAGCGGCGGTCCGCTGCGGTGCACCGACAACAGCGCGCCGTCGAACGCGCCCAGGCCGACCAGCCGGCCGTCGAGCTGCTCGTAGTAGTGCCACGTCTCCGGATCGATCGCGCCGCCCGCGGCGAGGTACGCGAACGGCGCGTGCTCGAGGCGCGGAGCGCCGACCGGCGGATAGCCGATGTCGCCCGGGTAGCTCGCCTGCTGCAGATCGAGCTCGACGAGGAAGCGCTGCTCGGGCGCGCTCGTGCGCGCGAGCACGCCCGACAGGTGCGCGTAGCCGCTGCCGCGCTCGACGAGCGCGCCGCCCGCGACGAAGACGAAGTCCGCGCCGACGCCCGAGAGCTCGAGCGCGGTCGCCGGCAGCACGGCGTCGAACTCGCCGGATGCGATCGGTTGCGCGGCCCGCACCGCGCGGCCGCAGTCGCCGCTCGCGGCGTTCAGCACGTGCTGCAGGCCGAGGCCGGTCACCCCGGCGAATCCGGTGCCGACGGTGAACACCTGCAGGAAGCGCGGCGCCTGCGTCAGCGGCGAGTCGCAATTCGGCGCGCTCGACGCCTCGAGCACGCCGGAGGGCGGGATCGAACCGAGCGGCAGCGCGAGCAGGTCCGCGCCGAGGCCGACGCGCAGCGTGCCGATGCCCGGGAGCTCGACGAAGCCCGCGTGCTCCGACACGAGGATCCACGCGCGATCGCCGGGCGTGCCGTGGATCTTCAGCGTCTGCGCGTGCCCGGTCTCGCCGATCGCGGGCGTCAGGACGGTCAACAACTGCGGCGCTTGCGCGCGCGCGCTCGCGGCCAGCGCGAGCGCGGCGGCGAGGACTGAAAGCGAACGGGCGGCGGGAATCACGACGAGCTCTCCTGCGTGTCGGAAACGGATCCGCCCTTTCCATCGGCCGCGCGCGGGCGGCGCGCTGAAATCGATCCGCCGGATTCGCGTGGCGAGCCGCGCCGGCGCGGTCTGCTATCGTCCGGCGATGCACGCGCTCACTCACTTCGCCGCGCTCGCCGTCGTGTCGACATGCCCGCTCGCAACGGGTGCGCAGGCGCCCGCGAAACCCGCGACGCCCGCGCACGCCGCAGCGCCGCTCGCCGAAGGCCTCGAAGTCACCGCGGGGCTCGAAGCGCGCGTGTGGGCCGACTCGCCGCAGCTGTACAACCCGACCGCGATCGACATCGATCCCGAGGGACGCGTGTGGGTCGCCGAAGCCGTCAACTACCGGCAGTGGAGCGGCCGCAACGCGGGACTGCACCACGAGGCCGGCGATCGCATCGTCGTGCTCAGCGACACCGACGGCGACGGGCGCTGCGACGAGAGCAAGGTGTTCGCGCAGGATCGCGATCTCGTCGCGCCGCTCGGCATCTTGTGGATGGACAAGAGCGTGCTCGTCTCGTGCTCCCCCACCGCGTGGCTGTACCACGATGACGACGGCGATCGCGTCGCCGATCGCAAGGAAGTCTTCCTGACCGGCTTCGGCGGTCGCGATCACGACCACGGGCTGCACTCGTTCGTGCTCGGGCCCGACGGGATGCTGTACGTCGCGGTCGGCAACGCGGGGCCGCACGTCGTGACGGACCGCGCGGGTTGGACGCTGCGCTCGGGCTCGATCTACCGCGGCGGCGGCGAGCACGAGACCGACAATTCGCCGGGCCTCGTCAGCGACGACGGCAAGGTGTGGACGGGCGGGCTGATCCTGCGCTGCAAGCGCGACGGGACCGGACTCGAGGTCGTCGCGCACAACTTCCGCAATCAGTACGAGGTCGCGCTCGACTGCTTCGGGCGGATGTACACGGCGGACAACGACGACGACGGGAACGCGGGTTGTCGGACGACGTGGGTCGTCGAGCAGGGCAACTACGGCTTCTTCTCGCCCGACGGCGCGCGCACGTGGGAGTCGGATCGGCGCCCGTGGCAGACGACGTGGAACGCGCACTGGCGGCTCGACGATCCCGGCGTGATGCCCGGCGGAACGAACAACGGGCCCGGCGGGCCGACCGGTGTGTGCGTGGTCGAGCAGCCAGTCGGCAACGTGCCGTGGGGAACTTTGCTCGACTGCGACGCAGGCGCGCGTGTCGTCTACACACACCTGCGCGCCGGCCGGCCGAGCGCGTCGGAGCTGCGGCTCGGCTGGCTCGTTCGAGCGCCGCAGCAGACGAGCGAAGCGACGCCGCAGAGCGCGCGCTGGTTCCGGCCGAGCGACGTGTGCGTCTCGACCGACGGCGCGATCTTCGTCGCCGACTGGCAGGATCCGGGCGTAGGCGGGCATCTCGCGGGCGACGGACAGGCGCGCGGACGCATCCTGCGGCTCGCGCCGCCGATCGGCGGACTCACGCGACCGTTTGCGCGTCCTGCGGACGTCGATGCGGCCGTGCAAGCTCTGTCGAGCCCGTGCCAGGCGACGCGGCTCGTCGCGCGCGACGTACTCGAGCGGGATCCAGCGCGGGCGCGCGTGGCGCTGCGCGGATTGCACGGACTCGGCATGCGTGCGTACCCGGTCGCGGCGCGCGCGCTCTTGGCGCTCGCGACGCTGCCCGGGGTGCAACCCGCCGAGCTCGTGAGCGACGCGCGCAACTACCAGCGCGAACAGCACGCGACCGATGCGTTCGTCGCGCGCGCGCTGCGCCGTGCGGGTGTGCTCGACCCGGCGCTGCGTGCGACGTGGCCGCGCGTCGACCAGGATGCGCTGCTCGAAGGGCTGCTCGCGTTGCCGTCGTTACCGCGCGACGATGCCGTCACGCTGTGGAAGCAGGCCGCGCTCACGCCGCCGCGCGCGCTACCAGGCTCGCACGCGGAGCGCATCGTCGCCGAAGCGCTCGGCACCGCGTGGGAGCGACTCGGCGCACCGGACCTCTCGGCGGAGTGGGAGGTCGCGCTCGCGCGCAACGACGCGTGGGCCTGGCAACTCGCGTGGCGACTGCATCCGGTCGCGCTCGTACCGCGCTTCGCCGCACGCGCCGCGGACGCGACGCTGGCGCTCGAGCCGCGTCGCCAAGCGCTCGAAGCGATCGCGTTCGTGCCGGATCGCTCCGCGGCCGAGGCGATGGTCAATCTCGCGCTTGCCGGGCCGGAGGATCTGCGCGAGCTCGCGCGCTGGTGGATCGAGCGCAATGCCGACGCCATCTGGCGCGGCTTCGGCGTCGAGCGCGAGCTCGGCCCGCGCGGCCTCGATGGCACGCAGCTCGTCTACGAGAGCGGCCTGTTGCGCGCGCACTCCGTCGAGCTCGACGTCGACGTCACCGGCGCGACCGAGCTGTGGCTCGTCGCCGATCCCGGCACGAACGGCAACGCGTGCGACTGGTCGGTGTGGATCGATCCGGTCGTCGAAACCGACGCGGGGCTCGTCGAGCTCGCGTCGCTCGAGCGCATCGCGTCGGATGTCGGCTGGGGCCAGCTCGGGATCGGCCGCGACTGCGTCGGCGGTCCGCTGTCGATCGACGGGCAGGCGTACGAGCGCGGCTTCGGCGCACACGCGCCGAGCCGGCTCGCGTTCCGCTTGCCGCCGGGTGCGAAGCGCTTCCACGCGCGCGCGGGCCTCGACGACAGCGGCACGAGTCAGGCGGGCTGCCAACCCGAGGTGCAGTTCTTCGTCCACGCGCGCATCCCCGACGATCCAGCGCTGCTGCGCGCGGCCGAGGCGCCGCTCGTGACCGCGGGCGCGGCGGCGGATGCGATCGAATCGGCGGCCGCGTCGCTGTCGGCCGATCCGAAGGGCGGCATGCGCCTGGTCGCGCTCGCGCTCGAAGGTCGGCTGACGAGCGAAGCGCGCGCCGCGATCGCGCGGCACATCTTCGCGCACCCCGACCTGTCGGTGCGCACGCTCGCGGCCGAGCACTTCCCGCGCCCGGGCGCGGCGGCGAAGCTCGCGCCGAGCGAGATCCTCGCGCTCGCCGGCTCGCCGAAGCGCGGCGCGGAGCTGTTCTTCTCGCAGCGCGCGACCTGCTCGTCGTGCCACGCGTTCACCGGTCGCGGCGCGTCGATCGGGCCGGATCTCGCGAGCGTGCGCACGAAGTACGCGCGCGAGCAGATCCTCGACGCGCTGCTCAATCCGAGCGCGGCGATCGCGTTCGGCTACGACACGTATCTCGTGCAGACGAAGAGCGGCGCGGTGCACGTCGGCTTCCTGCTCGCGCGCGGCGCGAACGTCGTGCTGAAGGAGACGAGCGGACAGCGCGTCGCGATCGCCGCCGAGGAGATCGAGCACGAGCGCAAGCTCACGACGTCGGCGATGCCGGGCAACGTCGCGCTCGGACTGACCGCGCAGGAGCTCGCCGACCTCGTCGCGTTCATCTCCAGCGATCCGGCCGCGCCCGGCAAGCGCGGCGCGCCGATCGAGCTGTTCAACGGCCGCGATCTCGACGGGTGGGCGCACTACCTCGCCGACCCGAAGGTCGGCCGCGACGCGGTGTGGAGCGTGAAGGACGGCGTGCTGCGCTGCAGCGGCGAGCCGGCCGGCTACCTGAAGACGCGCGCGCAGTACGAGAGCTTCGAGCTCGTCGTCGAGTGGCGCTTCGACCCCGCGCGCGGCGCGGGCAACTCGGGCGTGCTGTTGCGGCGCGTCGGCGACGACAAGATCTGGCCGAAGTCGATCGAGGCGCAGCTGATGAGCCGCAACGCCGGCGATATCTGGAACATCGACCAGTTCCCGATGCAGGTCGACGAGCGGCGCACGAACGGGCGGCGCACCGAGAAGCAGCAGCCGTCGAACGAGAAGCCGCTGGGCGAGTGGAACCGCTACGAGATCGTGCTCGACGGCGGCAACCTGTCGCTCACCGTCAACGGCGCGCTGCAGAACAGCGCGCGCTGGTGCGAGCAGGTTCCCGGCGAGATCTGCCTTCAGTCGGAGGGCGCGGTGATCGAGTTCCGCAAGGTCACGCTGACGCCGATCGAGCGCGACTGACTCCACGCCCTCGAGGCTGACTGCGCGAGGTTGGGACGCGTGGCGCTCGAACGGTCGCTGCGGCGCAATTGTCCGCCCTTTCGAGCGTCGACGCCCACGCGCGCGGCCCCGGGTCGCCTTTCGATCGCGCGCCGCCGCGATCGTGCGGAGCTTCTGATCGAGGCGAAGCCCGCTCGGAACGCTCGAGCTTGATCCGGCGGACATCCGGCGCCGAGCGCGCTCGCAAGCGTCGGCGTCGTGCCGCCGTGCCGCCGTGGCGCCGTGGCGCCGTGGCGTCGTGGCGCCGTGGCGCCGTCACGTCGTGGCGTCGTCACGTCGTGGCGTCGTCACGTCGTGGCGTCGTCACGTCGTGGCGTCCTA
>SCVU01000622.1 GCA_004296785.1 Planctomycetota bacterium | reverse complement strand
CACGGCGGCACGTACCGCGGCCCTGGTGACACGGTTCCGCCCGGCGCCGGTGGCGCCGGTGGCGGCGCCGGCCCGAGCACGCCCGGTCCCGCGGGTCCGGGTGCGCCCGGCCCGTCGACCCCGGGCGCTCCGTCCCCCGCTGGCCCGTCGACCGGCGGCGTGCCGACCGGCGCGCAAGCCGGCGGTCAGCTGACGACCGAGATGCTGCAGACGGGCGCCGACCTCACGCTGTGGACGTACTGGTGGGAGTTCAACAAGGACCCGTACCTGCAGCTCAAGGCGGCCATCAACAAGAACATGACGACGGGCGCCGAGGACTTCTTCAACGAGCGCGGCAAGACGAAGATCAAGGAGACGCTCCGTCCTTCGGAAGAACTGATCAAGCAGACCGTCGTGCCGGCGCTGCTCGCGACGCTGCAATCGGAAGAGAACAACGACATCGTGACGGGCTGCATGATGGCCCTCGCGAAGATCGGCGACACGAAGTCGGAGACCGGTGAGAGCGAGTTCCAGAAGGCGATCACGCCGTTCCTCCGCAACAAGGTCCAGGAGATCTCCGAGACCGCCGCGATTGCGCTGGGCATCCTGGCGAACGATTCGACGGTTCAGACGCTGATCGACCTGCTCGAGGACTCGCCGACCGGACGCGACCTCGTCAACAAGAAGGAAGTCGACTACCGCACGCGCGCCTACGCCGCGTACGGCCTCGCGCTGACCGGCAAGAAGACTCCGAACCTCGAGGTCAAGCAGAAGATCGTCGACGCGCTGTTCCGCACGCTCGACACCGAGAAGACGAGCTCGAAGGACCTCAAGGTCTCCTGCGTGATCGCACTCGGCCTCGTTCCGATCGATTCGGCGACCGCGTACGAACCGGCGGAGGGCGGCAAGGAGAGCAAGGACAGCAAGATTCCGCGCATCTACCGCCGCGGGCAGATCCAAGCCCTGATCGAGTACATGCAGGACAAGAAGAACCACGAGATCGCCCGCGCGCACGTTCCGACTGCGCTCGCGCGCTTGTGCGAAGGCCTCGAGCCGGAGCGGTTCGAAGCGCTCAAGCGCGAGATCGCGCCGCTCTTGCTGCAGGCGACGACGAAGGAAGCGAAGGAGAAGCCCGAGGTCGTGCAGAGCGCCATCTACGCGCTCGGTCTGTTCGGCGACAACGACGCCGACAAGCTCGACAAGGACATCCGCAAGACGCTGATCGACGCCGCCGACAGCCGCATCGACGAGCAGGCGAAGTACTTCAGCCGCGTCGCGCTGGCTTTCGCCGGCTCACGCGTCGGCACGGGCGACGAGCCGGGCGCCGGCATCGAGGACGTGCGCAAGCACTTCCTCGAGCAGATCGGCAAGAACACGAAGGGCAACATCCGTTCGTGGAACTCGGTCGGCGCCGGCCTGTTCGGTCGCAAGCTCTCCGAGTCGGGCCAGCACCTCGAGGGCATCGGCGATGCGCTTCGCGGCGTGATGGCCGACGTCAAGGATCCGAAGGAGATCGGCTCGTCGGCGATCGCGCTCGGCATCCTCGGCGAGTCCGACTCGAAGAAGGCGCTGCAGGACAAGCTCGGCACGAAGGACGAGGAGGCGCTCGGCTACATCTGCGTCGCGCTGGGCATGCTCGGCGCGAACGAAGCGAAGCCGCAGATCACCGATCTCGTCGAGAAGTCGAAGTACAAGCCCGCCTTGCTCAAGCAGACGGCGATCGCGCTCGGTCTGCTCGGCGACAAGAACGTCGTGGAGAAGCT
>SCVU01000621.1 GCA_004296785.1 Planctomycetota bacterium | reverse complement strand
CGCTGTTCGCGCGCGGGCGCGTGCGCTCGCGCGCGACGCGCAGCGAGCCCGAGCGCGCCGCGGATCCGACGGCGCGGAGCGCGGAAGCTTGAGCGCGGCGAGCGCGCTGCCGCTGCGCGTCGCGGCCGTCGTCGTCAACTGGAACGGCGGCGCGCGCAACCAGGTCTGCGTGCGCTCGCTGCTCGCGCAGGGGCTCGACGAATCCGACATCGCGTTCGTCGACAACGGCTCGCGCGACGGTTCGGCCGAGGCGACGCTGGCCGCGCATCCGCGCTTGCACGCGATCCGCAACGCGGCGAACCTCGGCTACGGCGCCGCGACGAACCAGGGGATCGAATGGGCGCTCGCGCGCGGCGCCGACGCCGTGTACCTCGTCAACAACGACCTCGAGGCGCCGCCCGAGACGCTGCGCGCACTTTGCGCCGAGCTCGTCGCGCACCCGGCGCTCGGCATCGTCGGTCCGCGCGTGTTGTACCGGCACGATCCGTCGATCGTGTGGGCGGCCGGCGCGCGGCTGACGTGGCGGCAGAACCTGTCGACGCTGCTCGGGCACGGCGAGCGCGACGGCGAGACGTGGCGCGCGACGCGCGACGTCGACTACGTGCCGGGCTGCGCGCTGCTCGCGCGCCGCGCGGTGTTCGAGCGCGTCGGTCTGCTGCACGCCGACTACTTCGCGTACCACGAGGACTTGGAGTTCTGCGTGCTCGCGGGGCGTGCGGGCTTCGGCATCCGCGTCGTCGGCGCGGCGAGCGCGCTGCACGACGCCGGCGGCTCGACGGGCGGCGGCTACAACCCGCGGCGCAAGTACATGATGGGGGTGAACACGGTGTGGTTCCTGCGGCGCAACGGATCGGCGCGGCACTGGTTGTCGTTCGCGCTGTTCGACGTGCTGCCGCTCGCGCCGCTGTGGATCGCCGGCTTGTTCAGCGGCCGCGCGCGCGGCGTGCTCGCGAAGGCGATCGGCACGTGGGACGGATTGCGCGGTCGCAAGGTCGACGCGGCGCAGCTCGAGCCGGGCGCGGGGCCGCTGTGGTGAACGCGCCGGCGGTTCGCAGGCGAGCGCGGCGCTGAGTTCGACGCTGCGCTGGGTGCCGAGCTGCGCTCGGCGCCGAGCTGCGCGCGTGGCGCACCGCCTCAGCGCGCCGACGCCGCCATCTGCAGGTACTGCTTCGCGAGCGCCGCGCGCGCTTCGCCTTCCGCGCGCACCGGACCGTCCGGCCCCGGCAGCCACGTCTCGATGCTGTCCTGACCCGCCAGCGGCAGCGTCGCGCGCACGCGCGCGAGCTTGTTCAACGGCTGGCCCGGAATGCTGATCAGCAGATCCTCGCCGTCGCGGTCCTGGATCAGCACCGGCAGATCCGTGCGCGATCCGCGGATCGCGCCCCACAGCGGCTGCGCCCGCGACGCGAGCTGCGGCTGACCGCGTTGCGCGACCGGCGGCTGCAGCTGCAGCATGCCGGCGAGCAGTCCGGCGATGTCGACGTGCGAGATCAGCGCGTCCGCGCGCCGACCCGAGAACAGCGCTGCCGGCAGCGCGGTCGCCAGCGGACACGCGAGCGAGACCGCCTCGCCGTCGCGCGGTCCCTGCGCGAACGCGCTGACCATCGTCAGCGCGTCGAAGCGCCGATCGGTGCGCTCGAGCGCGCGCTGCAGCGGCTCGAGCACAGCTTCGAGCGCGGCGGCGTCGGCCCACTCGAGGTGCACCCACACCAGCAGGCGCTTGCCGGTCGAGCGCTCGACGAACGCGGCCGCTTCCGCACCCGCGACCGCCGGATCGCGCGCGTCGATCCGCTCGGCGAAGCCGGGCAGCGCGAGCGGCGCGCCGATCGACAGCGTCGCGGTGCCGGCCGCGCTCGCGGCCGTCGCGAGCGTCCACGTGCCGTCGGCGACGCGCGCCTCGGGCTCGAGCACGCCGAGCTGCCGCGGCCAGCGACCGCACCACAGGCTCGCGGCGGCCGCGCGCGTGTCGCGCGACGGCGCCCACAGCGAGCTCGTCAGCGAACCGCGGCGGATCAGCGCCGCGAGTTCGGGCCCCGGTTTTTCGAACGTGCCGGGTGCGACGCGCGCAGCCGTCACGATCAGCGTGTGTACCCACTGCGGCGTCCGCAGCGTCGGTGCGTCGGCGCGCGGGCCGAAGAGCACGCGCGGCACGTACACGAGCGGCACGAGCGCGATCAGTCCGATCAGCAGCCAGCGGAACAAGCGCTCCCGCTTCGGATCGGCGGCCGGTTCCGCGCTGCTCATCGCGTCACAGTCTTCCCGTGATCCCGAGCCAGCGCAGCTTCAGCACCGTGACGTAGCCGCGCAGCAGGATCCGCATGTTGAGCGTCGAGCTGCCGCGCTTGCGGTCGATGAACTCGATGCCGATCTCGGCGACGCCGACCTTCGCGCGCGCGGCCTTGTACAAGAGCTCCTGCACGATCGAGGGCCCGCTCGAGAACGAGTGCTCGATGCCGATCGCGCGCAGCGCGTCCGCGCGCCACGCGCGAAAGCCGGAGTTGCAGTCGCGGACCGCGAGCCCGAGCACGATCCGGATGTAGAGGTTCGCGAGCACGGTGATCAGCCGGCGCAGCGCGCCGCGGTCGACGTCGCTGCCGCCGCTGACGCCGCGCGAGCCGAGCACGAGGCCGACCGGAGCGTCCGCGCGCAGCAGGCGCTCGATCATCACCGGCAGGTAGCGCGGCGGGTGCGAGAAGTCCGCGTCCATCTCGACGAGCACGTCGTAGCCGCGCTCGAGTCCCCAGCAGAAACCGGCGCGCCCGGCATTGCCGCGCCCCTTGTCCGTCTCGCGGTGCAACAGGTGCACGCGCGCATCGGCCGCCGCGAGCTCCTGCGCGATCTTCCACGTGCCGTCGGGCGAGTGGTCGTCGACGACGAGCACGTGGTACTCCGGCCCGTGGCGCAGGATCTCGGCGACGAGGTCGCGCAGGTTCTGCGACTCGTTGTACGTCGGCACCATCACGAGCACGCGGGCGGTGCGACTGGGGGACGAGAGCGCCATCGACGAACTGCACAGAGCGTAGCGGTGCCGCGACCGTCGGGGCAACGTTGCGTGCCGCGATCCGCACACGGAACCGGTCGCGCGCGCTGACCCGCGCACTGACATGGTTGCGCGCGCCGATCCGCGCGCCGACACTCTTGTGGATGCCCGGCGACGACTTCGCGCTCGACGACGCACAGGCCGAGCGCCGCCGCTGCGATCGCTGGGCGATGTTCGCGCTGGCCGCGTGCGTCGCGCTGCTCGTGCACCTCGCGTGGGTCACCGGGCCGACCTACGACGAGCACTTCTACATCGCGTCGGGCTACGCGTACTGGCACGACGCCGACTTCGGGCTGAACCGCGAGCACCCGCCGCTCTTGAAGCTGCTCGCCGGCTTCCCGCTGCTCTTCGCCCCCGGCGTCGAGCTGCCCGAGCACTGGCGCGAGCTGATGGCGTACCCGTCGACGTTCCTGTACCAGCAGAACGCCGCCGCGCTCGATCGCAATCTGTTCCTCGCGCGGCTGCCGCTGGTCGCGCTGACCGCGCTCGGCGCGCTGCTCGTCTACACGACCGCGCGGCGGCTGTGGTCGCCGCGCGCGGGCCTCGTCAGCCTGTTGTTGTTCGCGTTCAATCCGAACGTGCTCGCGCACGGCCCGCTCGCGGCGCTCGACATGGGCATCGCGGTGCTGTTGTTCGCGTCGGTCAAGTGGCAGGTCGCGCTGCTCGAGCGGCCGAGCTGGGAGCGCGCGTTCTGGGCGGCGCTGTTGTTCGGCGCCGCGAACCTCGCGAAGTCGACCGGGCTGCTGCTCGTGCCGGTCTACGGCGGGCTCGCGCTCGTCGCGGCGCTGCGCGCGCGCTCGGTCAAGCCGCTCGGCTGGACGCTCGCGAGCGCGTTCGGCGGCCTCGCGATCTTCGCGGCGGGCTATGGGTTCGAGGCGCGCAGCATCTGGGACGTGTGGGGCGACGCGCAGTACCGGACCGATCTGCGCCGGCCCGGTTTGTACGCCGACCCGGCCGCGATCGCGGGCGCGGTGCGCGAGACGGGGCTCGACGCCGCGCTGCTCGAGCAGGTCACCCGCGCGCCGAACGCGGTCGCATCGGTCGATCGACTCGTCGTCGCGGCGCTGCACGGCACGAGCGAGCAGCGCCGGCAGTCGCTGCGCGCGCTCGCGCGACTGGTCGAGGCGCTGGAGCCCGCGCGCAAGCGCGCGTTCGAACAGCTGCTGTACCAACCCGCTGCGCCCGAGGACGCGAGCGCGCGGCTCGACGCGCTGTCGGGGCTCGCCGGCGTCGAGCTCCCCAACCTCGACGTCGCGCGCCGCCACTGGGAGAACGAGCAGGGCGAGGCGTGGGGCCGCGCGATCTTCTCGCGCGCGTGGATCGATCGACCGGTGCGCGCCGTGTTCGGCGACCGCGCGCCGATCCCGCTGCTCAGCGCGCTCAAGGGGATCGACTACCAGCTGCACCACGGCAGCTTCGGGCACTCGATCGTGTTCCGCGGCCGCGTGCTGCAGGCCGGCGCGGACTTCGAGCACGGCAATCCGGTGCCCGAGTTCTTCGCGTGGGTGATGGCGATCAAGAACCCGCTCGTCGCGCTCGCGCTGTTCGCCGTCGGGCTCGCGCTGTGCGCCAGGCAGCACGCGCAGTGGACGCTGCTGCGCGCGCTCGCGCTGGTCGGCACGCCGTTGCTGCTGTTCCTCGTGTTCTCGCGCGGCAGCGCGCTGCTCGGCGTGCGCTACGTGCTGCCGATCTTCCCGTTCCTGTGCGTGCTCGCCGCGCGCAGCGCGCTGTACTTCCCGCGCGCCGCGCTCGCTCTCGCGCTCGTCGCGGCCGCCGAGGGCGTCTGGGTCCACCCGCACGAGCTGATGTACTACAACGCCGCGGCCGGCGGGCCGGAGCGCGGGCCGCGCATCAGCGTCGTCGGCGACGATTGGGGGCAGGAGGTGCGCGAGCTCGGCCGCGTCGTCGCGAAGAATCGCGCGTGGATCGAGCAGGCGGGCGGGCTCTACTACGACCCGTACTCGGTCGCCGATCTCGCGGCATTCGGACTCGAGGGTTCGAAGCCGCTGCACGGGCCGGTGCGCGGGATCGTCGCCGCGCACGCGATCACGTACTACCGCGAGCCGAAGGAGTACGGCTGGCTGGCGGAGTTCAAGCCGTTCGCGAAGATCGGCTGGTCGATCTGGTTGTACGACACGCGACCGGGTCCGCCGGGCGGCGAGAAGCCCGCGGAGTGGCGCGAGTGAGCGGGGCCGAGCGCTCGAATGAAACTGTGGGGGTGAGGTGGGACGTGCGGGGTAGCGGAATCGCGTAGGTCGGAGGAGGCGCGTAGCTCGGCTGAGTCGCGCCGAGCCGCGGAGACGCGCTGGTCCGCGGAGACGCGCGACGGGCTGGCATGATTCGGCGCACGTCGAGCACAATGGATCGGATGCACGTCTCGTCGAGGCAGCTCGCCTTGCTGGTACCGCTCGCTCGCTTGCGGTTCGCGCTGCGCACACGGATGCGCGTCGCGCACTTCGCGCCGGCGCTGTTCGCATGCGTCTTGCTCGCGCTCGCAAGTTGCGGCGATGCGCCGAAGGCGAAGCCGAACGTTCTGCTCATCACGGTCGACACGCTGCGCGCCGATCACCTCGGCTGCTACGGCTACGCGCGCGACACCACGCCGAATCTCGACGCGTTCGCGAAGGAGTCCGCGCTGTTCGAGCGCGCGTACTCGATGGCGCCGTTCACCGCGCCGTCGCACGCGAGCCTGTTCACCGGGATGTACCAGATCAGCCACGGCGTGCAGTTCTGGGGTCAGAAGCTCGCGGCGAGCGCGCCGAGCTATCCGGAGCGCTTCGCGAAGGCCGGCTATCGGACGGCTGCGTTCTACAACCATCCGGGAATGAAGAGCTGCGATCTCGAGCGCGGCTTCGAGCACCGCGAGCTGCGCGTCGCGGAGCCGGGGGATCCGTCGATCGACGGGTTGCTCGCGTGGATCGATGGTCGGAGCGCGCAGGGTGGCGACGTCGGTGGCCCGGGCGCGAGCGGTGCGAGCAACGCGAACGGCGCGAACGGCGCCGCGAGCGGCGCGGCGAACGCGAAGCCGTTCGCCGCGTGGCTCCACCTGTGGGACGTGCACCGCCCGTACGGCTGGCGCGACTGGCGCGAGATCCCGGACGTGCTGAAGCCGCTGTTCCAGCGCCGCGAGCTCACGTTCGCTTTCGAAGAGCAGCGCTACGGCGGCCAGCACGACGTCGAGGTCGGCCGCGGCGAGCAGTTCTACAACGTGCACGACGCGCGCCAGCGCCAGCCGATCTCGGTCGCCGGCAGCAAGCGCGTGCTCGACGAGCGCGACTGGCAGTTCGTGCAGGATCGCTACGACGGCGGCGTGCGCTATGCGGACGCGCTGCTCGGCAAACTGTTCAAGGAACTGAAGGACCGCGGGCTGTACGAGAACACCGTGATCGTGGTGACGAGCGACCACGGCGAGACGCTCCGCGAGCGCAGCGGCTGTTGGTTCACGCACGATCCGTATCTGTACGAAGAGACGCTGCGCGTGCCGCTGATCATCCGCGTGCCCGGCGGCGCCGGCTCGAGTCACCGCGAGCTCGTGCGCGGGATCGACGTGCTCCCGACGCTGCTCGAGTACGCGGACCTGCCCGCCGCCGGCGTGCAGGGGCACAGCCTGATGCCCGCGCTGCGCGGCGAGAAGCTGCCGCCGCAGGTGCTGTGGGCGCGCACGCAGACGCTCTCGGCGAAGGAATCGGAGCGCAAGATCGAGGCGGGCAAGGGCTGGCTCGAAGAGCGCGAGTGCATCAGCGACGGCGCGTGGAAGCTGATCGTCGATCGCGAGACGAACACGGCCGCGCTCTACGACCTCGTCAACGATCCGGGCGAGACGAAGAACGCGCTGCACCAGCCGGACGCGCAGCCGCACGCACAGCGGCTCCAGAAGGCGCTCGACGAGTTCGGCAAGCTGCAGAAGGCGCTCGAGTCGGGTGTCGAGCTCGACGAAGCGATGCGCGAGCTGCTCGACAACCTCGGATACTGAGTTCCCGCCGCTCGCCGCGCGCCGCTCGATACCCGCCGCGATCGCGCACCACTTGAACGTCGAGCTCGCGGCGATTGGGCTGCAGTGGCGCTCGTTTCGCACGAGTGACTCCGTCGTACCGCTCGTTCGAGTCGCGTCATCGACGCGCGCTTCGCGCAGCTTGATTTGGCGGAGCATCCTGCGCACGACAGGCGGGTGCAGCGCGGGTCGGCGATTTCGGGCTCGGGCACTTTGGGCGCCGACTCTCTTGGAATTCGCGCCACTCCTTGGCGATTCGCGCGTCTAAGCATGCGGGTGCGACGCGCGTACGCGGACTGCTGCTCGCAAAACGATTGCGGTGCGCGAACGCGAGCGACGCGCGGGGGTAGCGAGTGGCGAGTGGCGACGTGCGACGTGCGGGACGCGACGTGCGGGACGCGACGCTCACCGGCATTCACAGCGCACGACTCGCGGAACAGGCAACGCGCGAGGCATTCAAGGAGCACACAGGAGCATGGAGCAGATGAACGACTCATCGAGTACGCGCCAAGAAGCACGTTCGCGGCAATCGACGCAACTGCGACAATCGCGACGGCCGCGACAGTCCGAGCTGCCGTTTGCGGCATCCGGGTGGGGCGGGCGTCGTCGCGGAGCCGGGCGCAAACCGAAAGGCGAGCGTGCGCTGCATCCGCACGTGCGCCGACCCGAGCGCAACTCGCGCCATCCACTGCACGTGACCTCGCGCATCCACGGTGGCCTACCCAGCCTGCGTCAGGCGCGCGCGCATGCGCTGCTCCTCAGCACGCTGCGCGCAGGCGCCGACCAATTCGGGTTCCGGCTGGTCGAGTTCTCGGTCCAGTCGAACCACCTGCACTTGATCGTCGAAGCGGACGATCGCATCGCACTGACGCGCGGCACGCGAGCGCTGCTCGTGCGACTCGCGCGCAACTTGAATCGGCTGTGGTGCCGCAGGGGCGCGGTGTTCGCGGATCGGTACCACGCGCACGAGCTGAAGTCGCCCGCGGAGGTGCGGCGTGCGCTCGCGTACGTGCTGCACAACGCGCGTCGCCACGGCGCGCTCGGCGCGGGCATCGACCCGTTCTCGTCGGGGCCGTGGTTCGACGGGTTTCGCGAGCGCGGGGGCCCGCGCGCCGACTTCATCGAGGCGATG
>SCVU01000079.1 GCA_004296785.1 Planctomycetota bacterium | reverse complement strand
TCGCGCCCGCATCGGGCGCGGTGATTTCCGACGTCGCGGACGTCGACGGCGACGGCGATCTCGACTTCGTGCGCAGCACGGGCTCCGGCACGGGCGGCGTCGTGACGAACACGCTGCACCGCGACCAGGGCGGCTACGCGTACACGAGCGAGCCGCTGCTCGCGGCGGTCAATCTCGACGAGTACCCGCGCTTCCTCGATCTCGACGGCGACGGCGATCGCGACCTCGTGACCGGTCACGACCTGCACTCGGGCTCGTCGCTGTACCTGCACGAGAACAGCGGCGGTCAGCTCGTGCTCGCGGCGACGCTCGCCGGCACGCAGGGCCAGATCGACGCGTACGGCATCGACGACGTCGACGGCGACGGGCTCGTCGATCTGTTGTGCGCGCCGCGCGAGGCCGCGTACGAGTTCGGGCTGCTCTCGGTCTACCGGCGGACCGGCGCGTTCGCGTACGAGGCGCCGCGCGCGTACCTGACGCGCCACGTCCGCGCGTTCGTCGACGTCGACTCGGATGGCGACGTCGACGCGGTCGGCAATCGCAGCGTGCGCGGCCACCGCGAGCACGGCCCCGGATCCGGCGCGATCCGCCAGTACGGCGCCGGCACCCCGGGCAGCCTCGGCATCGTGCCGGTGCTCGGCGCGTCGGGGCCGCTGCAGACCGGGTACGCGAACGGCGAGCTGCGCGTCGTCAGCGCGCTCGGCGGCGCGAGCGGCCTACTCGTCGTCGGTCTGCAGTCCTCCGCGCTGCCGAACATCCCGTTCAGCGGCGGCACGCTCTACACGAGCCCGATCCTGTTCTCGTGGCCGATCCAGCTCGGCGGACCGCCGGGCCTGCCCGCGCTCGGCTCGTACGTGCTGCCGATCGCGCAGTTCGCCGGCATCGCGGGCGGGCTGACCTTCTACCACCAGGTCGGGATCTTCGATGCGGGCGTCGCGCCCGGCATCGCACTGACGAACGGGCTCGCCGTCACGTACGGGTTCTGAACCGCGCGGCGCGACGGCGCGCGCTACTCTGTGCGCCGCGCCATGACCTCGACTCCCCGCATCGGCATCCTGACGATCTCCGACCGCGCGAGCCTCGGCGTCTACGAGGACAAGTCCGGCCCCGCGATCGAGGCCGCGCTGCGCGACTACCTCGCCACCGAGTGCGAGTTCGAGCGGCGCGTGATCCCCGACGAGGTCGCCGACATCGTCGCGGCGCTCAACGAGTGCATCGCGAAGGACTGCTGCCTCGTCGTGACGACCGGCGGCACCGGCCCCGCGCCGCGCGACGTGACGCCCGAGGCGATCGAGCAGGTGTGCCGCAAGCTGCTGCCGGGCTTCGGCGAGTCGATGCGCCGCGCGTCGCTCGAGTCGGGCGTGCCGACGGCGATCCTGTCGCGGCAGACGGCCGGCGTCGCGGGCAAGAGCCTCGTCGTCACGCTGCCCGGCAAGCCCGCGTCGATCCGCGTGTGCCTCGACGCGGTGTTCCCGGCGATCCCCTACTGCATCGACTTGATCGGCGGACCGCGCCTGGAAGGCAATCCGAAGGTCGTGCAGGTGTTCCGGCCGAAGCAGGGCTGAGCGCGTGCGCGCGGACTCGTGGCGCGCGCTCGTCGCCGGCGCGCTCGCGGCGGCGGGCTACGCGCTGCAGGCGCATCCCGGACTCCTCGGCGGCGTCGCGCTGGCGCTTTGCGCGGGCCTCGCGATCGCGCTGCTCGCGCGCGGCGGGCGCGCCGCGGCGTGGGCCGCGGCGGCACCGGCGCTGTTCCTCGTCGCGTTCACCGCGCGCTACGCGGTGAACCCGGCGGTGCGCAGCCCGCTGTACTCGCTCGGGTTGCTCGCCGCGTGCGCCGCGGCACTTGCGATCGCACTGGTAGCGGCGGCGACGACGTCGCGCACGGCGCGCGTCGCGCTGCGCGCCGCGCTGCTCGCGGCGTCCGCGTGCGCGTCGGTCGCTGTCGCCGAGCTCGCGTGGCGGCGGCTCGAGGCCGAGAACCCGTATGAACTGCGCGCGATCGAAGGCAGCACCGTGCGCGACTGTCTGCGGCCCGATCCGCGTTTGGGGATCGCGCCGCAGCCGGGATTCCGCGGCCGTTTCGCGCATCCCGAATACCACGGCGAGCTCGTCGAGATCGGTGCGCAAGGTTTCCGCGGCGCGGCGTGGGACGAGCTCGGGCCCGCGACGGCGACGGGTCGGCCGCGCGTGCTCTTGCTCGGCGACTCGACGGTGTTCGGGTTCGGCGCCGAGGACGCACAGACCGTCGCAGCGCAGCTCGCGCACTCGCTCGCGGAGCCCGATGGCAGCGGTCCACTCGTGCTCGCGGCGGCGGTGCCGGGGTACGGGCCGCGCCATCATCGGCTCCTGCTCGAGCGCTTGTTGCCGCTCGTGCGTCCGGTCGCGGTCGTCGCGTTCTTCTACGACGTCAACGATCTCGACGACTCGCTGCAGCAGTTCCGCTTGGCGCGCGAGTGCGGCGACCACGCGCGGACGCTCGCTTCGGAGAGCGCCGCGGCGAGCGGCGCGTTCCGCGCGCCGAGCCTGTACGCATCGATCCGCTCGACGCTGCCGCTGTACGGACGCGCGTACTGGGTTCGCTACTCGAGCTACTGCCGTGCGCTCGACTTCCGCTTCAGCGGCTGGCTCGCGCGCGCCGGCTTCGCGTCGCTGCAGCTCGTCTACAACCACGAATTCCTGCGCGCGATGGCGCGCGCGCCGGACCTCGAGGTGCGCGACGAGCTCGAGCTCGTCGACGAGGCGTACGAAGCACAGCGAGCGCTGTGCGCGGCCGCGGGCGTCCGCTTCGAGCTCGTGCGGCTGCCCGGAAAGCTGCAGTGCGAGCCGTCGTCGTTCCGCGCCGCGCTCGAGCACCTGAGCCAGGATCCGCAGGCATTCGACCGCACGCAGCCGGGCCGCGAGGTGCTCGCGCGCGCCGCCGCGCGCGGGATCGCGACACTCGATCTGCTGCCGGAGCTCGAGCTGCCCGACGGCGCGCAGAGCGCGCTGTACTACCGCGAAGGCCACCCGAATCCCGCTGGAAACGCATGGATCGCCGCGCGCGTCGCCGAACGACTGCGGCGCGCGCGCTAGCCGAGGCCAGCGCGCGCGCCGCAAGGTCCACGGCGTCGCGAACGACGCGCTCGGGCTCTAGAAGCTCCAGCCCAGCGTCAGCATGTAGAGATTGTCCACGCGATCGTTGGCGGCCGGCGTGTTGTCGTAATTCATCACCCACTGCGCCTGCGCGAACATCGTCTCGGTCAGGTTCAGCTTGATCTTGTTGTCCATCTTCCCGAAGAAGTCGTCCTTGTCCTCGAGGCTCGGGAACGCTTCGATCGAGTGATCGAACTTGATGTCCTTGCGGATCTGCCACCCGAGCGTCTCGGCCAGGCGCGCGGCGAGATACTCGTCCGAGCCGCCCGCGCGGAAGTCCTCGTTGAACATGTTGACGCCGGCTTCACCCGAGAGCTTGAACGTCTCGGTGTCGTAGAACTGATAGCCCGCGCCGCCGCCGACGTACGTGCGCAGATCGATGCCGGCCTTGAAGTCGTACTCCGCGCCGCCGTTGGCGAACAGGTACGTCCGCTTGCTGAGGAAGTAGTCGTACTTGACCGACGCGCCGACGCGCCGCTGCGTGACCTCGTTGTCGCCGACGGCGTTCTGCTGCTCGGCGTAGTTCCAGAAGCCCTTGACCGTCCAGCGGTCCTTCTCGCCCTTGCGCTCGGCGTTGAAGTCGATCGATGCGTTCGTCACTTCGGTGTTGCCGTCGGTCGCCGACAGGCCGGCGCTGACCGACCCCGTCCACTTCGGCGCGGCGGGCGCGGCGGCCGCGTCTTGCGCGGCGGCGGGCGCGGCGGGCGCGACGTCGAGCGTCGCGGGAACCGCGGTGACGGGGAGGGTCGGGAGCAGTCCGAGGAAGAGAGGCAGCATGGGTGTCCGGGGTGTCGAGGGAGGGCGCCGAACCGGTTCCGGAATCGCTCGCGGAGCCTGCGCGGCGCGTTGAGGGGCGAATACGATGCACGGAGATCGCGCGTTCGGCAAGCGTTTGAGCGTCGGCGCCGTAGCACCCACGAATGAACGCGTCCCTGCTGCTCCACCAGCTGCGCGCGCGGCACGCGCCCGCGGACGAGCGGATCGCGCGCCGGCGCGCGCTCGAGCTGCTCGGGCTGGCCTCCGCGGCCTGCCTGGCCGCGTGCAAGACCGGCCATCTGCCCGCCGACGCGCCCGATCTCAGCAGTCATCGCGTCGCGGTGATCGGCGCCGGGCTCGCCGGTCTGTGCTGCGCGGCGCAGCTGTGCTGGGCCGGCTACGACGCGCTCGTGTTCGAAGCGCGGCCGCGCGTCGGCGGCCGCGTGTCGACGCTCGACGGCTTCGTGCCCGGGCGGCGCGTCGAGGCCGGCGCGGACTTCATCGGCGCGCGGCACGCGACGTGGCTCGGTTACGCGAAGGTGCACAAGCTCGAGCTCGTCGACGCGGCGCCCGCCGATCTCGGCGCGCGGCCGATCGTGCTCGGCGGGCGCAAGCTCGACGCGACCGAGTCCGCGCACTTGTACGAGGAGCTCGCGAGCCTGCTCGCGGCGCTGAACGCGC
>SCVU01000620.1 GCA_004296785.1 Planctomycetota bacterium | reverse complement strand
AGGAACTCCCGGGGTGCAGAGCGTGTTCGTGTTCTGGGCGATCGTCTTTCCCGGAAGGTCGTCCGAAGGGATCGAGCCCAGCGGCGAGATGTCGCGCGTGGTGTTCATCGCGTCGCCTCGCTCTCCGGCGGTAGGTCGTCGGTCGCAGGAGCGGCGTCGGATTCGCTCCCGATGCCCAGCGTGCGACGAGCAAGCGCCGACTCCAGGACCTCTCGGAGCTTGTCCTGCTCGGCTGCCGTGAGTTCGGCGAGGCCGAGCGGTTCGTTCTTCACCTTCGCGGTGATCTCCGAAACGGTGTGCGTGGCGAAGTCGCGCGGGAACCGGCTGCGCAGCTTCTCGACGAGAAGGCGATCCGAAACTTTGCGGAACGTCCCAATCACTTGACCGTTCGGACCGCGCACGTCCGTCGGCACGCCTTCGACAGCGCGCCGGTGCAGCTCGACGAGGAGTTCACCGTCGGCCGCCTCGATCGCCTCCGCGATCTGCGCGGCAAATTGGGGGTTGGCCCTGGCGTGTTCGCGGAAAGTTGCGACCGCGCCGGTGAGCGAAACTGGCGAGGCCACTCGTGCCGCGCGGACGAACACGCCGTGCTTGGCAAGCTCGCTCAGGAAGAGAGCTTTCCTCTTCGCCGTGAGCGGCGTTCGGTCGGATCGTCGGGCGGCCATCGCCTTCCGAGTAGGTCGAGCGATGGACAGGAGGCAAGAGCGGTTTCACACCCCGCGTTTTCTGGCGCAGAACGAACGGACCGCGACGGGCGGGCGTTGCGTTGCGCGGTCGTCCGCTGCGAGCGCGCCGTTCCCCCCGTTCTGTGCGCCGTTCCCGCCAGGGGAGGAACGCGAAAGCCCAACGGGCACGGTGCGCCTCCAACAATTCCCTACCGTTCCCCCCCGTACCCTCTCTCTCTACAAGGGGAGGTAGAAGAAGGCGGCGAGGGGACTCCTTCGGGCCCTCTAGGAGACACAGGGGGGCGGGACAGAACGGGGGGGGACGGTCGCCAAGAATCCCAGCGCTCAGCACTGCCGCCCACGATTCGGCGTTCCCCCTCTCCCGCTGGCCGTTCCCTCACCCGAGCGTGTCGTCGGCCGCGCTGCCGTCGCGAACGCCGACCGCCCGGAGCCGGTCGTCGAGCAGTACCTCCACACGGCGCAAGCGTGCCCGCGCGTCGCCCTTGGCGTACGCATACTCCGGCTCCCCGCCGTCGAACCGGAGCTTGGCGCGCTCCCAGCCCAGCTCGCGCATGGCATCGCCGAGCCGCTGGTTGTGCTCCTGCGTCCGCTGTCCCTCGGGCACGCCAACGATCGCCCAGGCGTCGGTCGAGCGCAGCTTCCCCTCGGCACCGTTCAGCATCGCGCCGAGCGTCTCCACGAAGGGATCCTCGACACGGCGGCGTGCTTGCTCCTCGGCGGCAGTGCCGTACAGCGACGGATCGAGCCGGATGCTGGCCCTGTCGGCTTCGCGCGCCGCCGCCTCGGCCCAGAGTTGCTCGCGGTCGCGCCGTAGGTCGTCGATCCTGACCTCGCCGACGCGCACCGGCCAGAAGCGCCGATTGCCGGTGTTGTCTTTGAGGTACCGATCGGAGTTCGTCGTGCCGATGATGACGAACTGCCTCTCGCGCTCCAGGGGCAAGTGCCCGAAGGCCATCCGCGAGCGGTCGCGCTGACGCGAGAGGCACGACTTCAGCGCGTCCACGTCGCCCTTCCGCATGCCCTTCAGCTCACCGGCCTCGACGATCCACTTTCCGACCGTCTGCTCGATGAACTGCTGCGGCTTCGCGTTCAGCGGCAGGTCGTCGCTGAACCAGTCTTCGAGGACCGCCAGCACCTTGAGCGCCGTTGACTTGAAACCGCCCTGTGGTCCTTCGAGTACAACCATCTCGTCGAACTTGCAGCCCGGCTCCCGAACACGTCGCACGGCCGCGACGAGCACGAGCGCGCCGACGGCGCGGGTGTACTCGGTCTCCTTCGCGCCCATGTACGTCGAGAGCCAGCGAGCGAGGCGCGGCGTTCCATCCCATTGGAGGTCGTCGAGGAACTCCCGGACCGGATGCCGTCGGTTCCGGCGCGCCATGTCCGTGACGACATCGACGAAGAACTCCTTGGGGAACAGGATCTTGAACCGCTCGTCGATCGCGAGCCGAACGCGCGTCACGGCGGCGTCGTCGAGGTAGGGACCGAACTCCGGCAAGCCCGCGACGAGCGAGCGGTCGGCGAACTCGTCGAACTCGACGGACACGCCGAGCTTGGCAATCGCGACCCGCGCGTTGTGGAGGTTCTTGTAGTGGTTGCCCTTCTCGTCGCTTTGGAAGTCGCCGACCTCGGCCGCGACAGCCTCGCGAGCGCGCCGGATCTGGCGCGTGGCGTAGCGCTCGACGCCCGCGCCCTTGTCCCGAACCGACAAGGAGATGGCGTATTCGGGGTCCGTGATGACGCTGTAGATCGTGTCGTCGGAGCACCGGGCACGGACCATCTGGCAGCACACGAAGCGGAGCGGTTCGGAGCGCGACTTCTGCGGATCGTCCGGGTCATGGCCCATGACGATCGCCACGCGACACTTCGCGTTGCGGCTGTCGCTCTCGTCGCGCAACTCCGGGATGTCGTCCACGGAGGCGAAGCGCTTGACGTTCGCGGCGTCGATCGTGACGACCGCCTGGCTGCCCGACGACGACGACGACGACGGAGCCGCGTCGATCGAAGCGCGCGCGAATCCGGTGTCGTCGTGCCGAGAGTCGTTGAACTCGACGACCGAGGCGAGCGCGAGGACACGACCCCTCTTCGCCTTCTTCGGATCCGGCCGATTGAGGCTTCCGGGAAGCCTCATGATTCTGTCCGCGTTCCAGCAGGCGTCGCCTCCGAGCGCGATCTCAAGGTGCTTGTTCTTCCCCTCGACCTCGGCCATCACCTCGGCGTCGAACGCGCGCCGAGTCTTCACGCGCCAGAACGCTTGGTATCCGCCGCCCGAGTCGATGATGCAGCTCGGCGCGGGGAGACCGCTCGGGAGGTTCCGCAGCTTGTCGAGGATCCGCGCGCGCTCGGCGGCGTAGTGTGCGGGGAGCGCTTCTCGGCGCGTCTCGATCATCTCCGGCGGCGGGTCCTTCGGGTCGATGTCCACGTGGAGCGCGGTCAGGCCGATGACGTCAGCCTTCGTCGGCTTCTTCTTCATCCCCGGCTTGCAGGTGTTCACGGCGAAGTAGAGGTTGCGCTTGAGCTTCGTCCCCTGTTCCGAGAGCCAGGCTTCGAGCGCCGGGAGCGTCGGCTTGCCGAACGTCGCGGCGGCGATTCCCTTCTTGTGCGGGTCGATCGCGACGACGAGCCAGGGTCCACCCGGCTCCCATCGGTCGAGGAACGCGATCGACGCCTTGTAGTCGGGCGTCAGCGATCCGTCGGACTTCTCGGAGGCCATTAGGAGACCTCCACCGCATCGAAGCGCGGCAGCGCGCGGATGTACGCCTCGATCTCGTCCTCGGGCCAGCGATGGCAGCCGAGCACGAGCCGATGCGGCGGGAGCTTCCCGACCTTCTTGAGACGTTCGACGGTGCGGACGGAGACGCCGAGCTTGTCGGCGACGCCCTTGATGTCGAGGAGCCTCATGCGGCACCTCGCAACCAAGCGAGCAGTTCGCTGCGGAAGTAGACAACGCGACCGCGCTTGCCGCGCGGCTGATGGTACGGCGGACCTTCGTCCGTGTAGCGCCAGCGATCGAGGGTGTGTGCGTGTACGCGGAGAAGCGCGGCGGCCTCTTCGCGCATCATGATCTCGCCCGGTGCGGGGGCGAGTACGGCTTGCTGATCCATTGAAGCCTCTCGGAGAGCGATGGCTCTCGAAGCGGTTTGAGTTGGATCAGCGCCGTGTCCAGCCGTAGGCGCGACCGCCGAGGCGGTCGAACCCAGTAGGGTCGCTGAGCTGGGGAGGGCTGTTGCTGTGGTACCCCAGCGGGTTTCGGTACCCGGTGAACTATCGGTCGAGCTTGGCGGAGCGGCGAGGCGGGTTTTTCGGATTTCCGGCGCGTACCCGCCGGGAGCCCGACAGGTAGGCTCGGAGACGTTCCTCCGCGACCCGCTCAAAGTCCTACCGTGCGCCTACCGACGCGATGGGCACATCAACGCGGACTGTGGAGGAGTAACAACTTACGAGTCCCTATGTTCTCCCGCCGCGCGAGATCGCGCGACGGCTCGACGTGCCGGTGAACACGGTGAAGACGCGGCTGCAGCGGGGGCTGCAGCTGTTGCGCCGCGATCTGCTCGAGCGCGAACGCGACCAGCTCTCGGGGCTCGCCGTGATCGCCGCCGGCGCCGGGTGGAAAACACTCGCGGGAGAAGTGGGAGTGCTGCTGATGGGGAAGAAGACCGCTGCCGCGTTGATCGTCGCCGGGTTGCTCGTCCTCACGGCTCTGTTCGCGCGGCCACTGCTGCGCGGGGGCGGAGGTCGTGCGAGCGAACCCGCGCGTGCCGATCTCGCGGCAGCGGTCGCGGCAACTGGGGATGCGAAAGCGGCCCAGGAGGATGGCGACGCCGCGACCGTCGCGCAGCGCGCGCCGAGCGATGCGACCGCGACGTGGTCGGTCTCGGGACACGTGTTGCTCGACGGCGTCGACGCCGCGGGCGCCGAGCTCGTCGGCGAGCTTCTCGAGAGCCGTGCGGAGGACGCGCGCGTCGTCCGTTCGTGGACTTTCCGCGCGGACGAGCGCGGCGACTACGTGTGGCGCCTCGAGCCGCCGACGACTCCATTCCGCCTGCGCTGGAGCGCGCGCATTCCGGGCGCGTACTCGTACCCGCTGCAGGACGACTTCGTTCCGGGCGACGAGCCGGCGATCGACTGGGTCGTGCAGGCGACGGCGAACAACTGCACGCTGCGCGGCCTGGTCCGCGACGACGCGGGTGCGCCACTCGCCGGTGCACGCGTTTCGGTGCGCGGCCGAACGGAGTTCGCGGCTACCGCAGGCGACGGTCGCTTCTCGATCGCGGTGCCGAGCAATGAGTCGGGCGCGACTCTCCACGTCGTCGCCGACGGTTTCGGAACCTACGTGCACAGGCGCGGCCAGCTCGAGCCCGGCGAGTTCGCGTTGGAGGACTTCACGCTGGTCCGCGAGCTCGTGCTGCGCGGCCGCGCCGTGGATCCGGACGGCGCGCCGATCGCGGGCGCCCGCGTCTGTGCGATGCTCCCGTACGACCGGGGCGTGTCGATCACGGCAGAGGACGGCGCCTTCGAACTGAGCGGCGTCGATCCACGCGCGCGCGACGTGAACATCCGGGCGAGTGCCGCGGGGTTCGCGATCGCGCAGATCCGCGTCGCGGGCGAAGCGGGCAGCGCCGGCACCGTCGAGTTGCGCATGGAGCGCGGCGCGCGCGTCTCCGGTCGCGTGCTGTTGCCGAGCGGCGCGCCGGCCGAAGGCGTGCTCGTCTGGGCGAACGAAACCGGTCAGGCCTCGCCGCAACCCGACGAGCTGCACTGGACCGACGCGGACGGCACGTTTGCGATCGAAGGTCTCGCGCGCGGCGTGCGCAGCCTGCGGCTCGTGCGCAACGACTTCGTGCCGGGCCGCGCGCGCGTCGTCGTGCCCGATGACTTGTCGCCGATCGAAGGACTCGAGCTGCGCCTCGCAATCGGGCGCTCGATCGCCGGCCGCGTCGTGCGCGGCGACGGGGCGCCCGTGCCGTGGGCCTACGTCGTCGTCGAGCAGGCCGGCGTGCCCGAGGAGAACGTCGAGTGGCTCGGAGCTGGAACTCACACCAACAGCGACGGACGATTTCGCTTCGGCGGCGTGGCGGAAGGCGCGTTGCGGTTCACCGTGTTGAAGCGCGGCTTCGCGCGCGCGAGCGCCGCTCCCGTCCCCGACGCGAGCGGCGAGTACGTGGTGACGGTCGGCCGCGCCGCAGCGCTCGCCGTTCGTTTCGTCGACGCGTCGACCGGCGCTGCGCTGCACAAGGTGCGCGTCCGCGTCAGTCAATCGTTTGCGCGCAGCGGCGATACCCCGATCGGGTTGCCGGCGCGTTGGTATCGCTTCACGCCGATCACCACGAAGGACGGCGTCTGGCGCGTCGACGCCGAGCTGCAGCCGGACAAGGCGGTGTGCCTCGACGTCGAGGCCGACGGCTACGCGCCCGCGCGCTGCGATCCGGTGAAGACCGCGCTCGATCCGGATCCGGCCGCGACCACGATCGCTCTCGCGCGGAGCACGCTCGTGCGCGGGAGCATCGAGCTCGAGAGCGACGGCGCGCCGATCGCTGGCGCGCGCGTGCGCGCGCATTGGCACCCGCGCGAACTGCGCGCAGCGGCGACCGCGGAGACGCGGTTCGCGACGACCGATGCGGCGGGCCGCTTCGAGTTCACGAACCTGCCGCCGGGGCCGGTCTCGCTCGCCGTCGAGCCCGTCGGCGGCCTCGTTTCGATCGACGGACCGTTCGACGTGTTGGCGAACACGACCACGACGCGCGCGATCCGACTCGCGTCGATCGACGGCGCGACGATTCGCGGCCGACTGCTCGACGCGGATGGGCGCGGGCTCGTCGGCGAGCGGATCACAGCGTCCGCGCTCGGCGAAGTCGTGGGTGAGAAGCTGCGCTGGGATGCCGAGACGGACGCGGACGGTGCGTACGCGATCCGCGGGCTGCCGCCGGGCGATTTCCACGTCTCCTGGGTGCGCAGTCGCGGCGGTGAGAGCGCGTTCGACCTACTCGAGCTCGTTCACGTCGACGCGAATCAGACGCGCGAGCACGACGTGCGCCCGACCGGCTCGGCGCGCATCGCCGGCCGGATCGAAGCGGACTTCGCGCTGCCCGAGCTCGTCGTCGTACGCGTCGTCTGGGTGCCCGAGAAGCCGACGCATTGGGCGCTGCGCGCGCGGAACGCGTTCGCTGAGCGCGGTACGTTCGAGATCGTCGGCCTGCCGCCCGGCCGCTACTCAGCGTTCGCGATCCTCTCCCTCGCCGACGGTCGGCAGGCGGACGCGAGCTCGGGCTTCTTCGAAGTGGCCGAGGGCGACGCGGAGCTCGCCGTGGTGCTCCGCGCCACGGTTCGATAGCTCACGCGCAGTTCCCGCCCGACGCCTCAGCGCGCCGCGTCCGGCACGGGCACCTCGATCGCGAGCTCGGTCGTCGCGCCGACGACGATGCTCGCTTCGAACGGGCCCGCGAGCGCGGTCGTCTGATCCGGATCCCACGGCATCAACGAGACGCGCCACTTGCCCGGCGCCAGCTGGAACCGCGCCTCGTTGGACATGCCGCGCACGCTGCGGCGCTCAGAGTCGCGCTCGACGACGAGCTCGCCGAACGCGGTCTTGCCGTCCGCGCGCGCGAGCGTGACGTGCAGCTGCCCCGCGCGCTCGAGCCGCACGATCCAATCGGTGCGTAGTTCGCCGGCGGTGAGCACGAGCGAAGTCGACGCGGCGACGAAGGCGCTCTCCTTCGGCGCGATCGTGAACGGCATGCCCGGCGGCAGGTTCTCGAACGCGAACGAGCCGTCGGCGCTGCTCGTCGCGCGTCGTCCGGGCTCACGGCGGTGCTGGTCGAAGCCCTCGGCGCGTCGCGTGCCGGCATCGAAGCTGAGCTCGAGCTCGCAGCCCGAGACCGGCGCACCCGAGTCATCGACCGCGCGACCGCGCAACTCCGCCGGCCCGACCTCGAACGTCCCCTCGTTGTGCCCGGGCTCGAGCTCGATCGACCAGCGCGCGGGCGTCGTCAGGCTCGGGTGCTCGATCAGCAGTCGTCGCTTGCCCGGCGCCACATCGTCGAGTCGGAAGCGGCCGTGAACGTCGGTGCGAGCCTCGCCCGCGTCGGCAATGATGCGATCGCCATTGCCCGGGAACCTCGATGCACGCGTGTTCAGCATGCCGCGCACGAGAGCTCCGGGCAGCGGCCGACCTCGCAGCGTGATCGCGCCTTCGAGCACCGTCGCCGGCGGCAACGCGATCTCGACGTGCGCGCGAGCGACGGTGACCTCGAACTCGACCGTCGCGCGCTCGTAGCGCGATTCGTTCTCGGCACGCACGAGGGCGCGATACGAACCCGGCGAAAGGCCGTCGAAGTGCGCGATGCCCTGCTCGTCGGTCGTGGACCCGCCGCTGTAGCCCGCGCCGTCGCGGCGGCCGAAGCTCGACACAGAGACGTGCATTCCGACGCAGCGCTCCCGCCCGGCAAGCACGAGCACGGTCAGCGGCAGGCCACGCACGAGCTCGATCTCGAGCACGCGCGGATCCTCCGCGGTTGCCGCCTCGAGCTCGCGTTCGAGCGCGAGGTAGCCCTCCGCGTCCACGGAAAGCCTCGATCGCGCGCCGATCGCGCGTGTGACGGACGCCTCGCCGCTGGCATCGGTGGCGAGCTCGTAGTGCGTGAGCGCGACCGACACCGGCTCACCGGGAACTCGTTGTTGATCGCGCACGAGGTTCTCGAGGTACACCTTGGCCGCGGGGATCGGTGCGCGGCTCACCGAGTCGATCGTTCGCAGCGTCCGTTGCGCGGCCGGCTGCATCGCAGCGGTGCCGAGATCGTGCACGTCGTGCGTCGACGAGTACGCGAGCATGACTCGCCAAGTCTCGTAGCCGTCAGCCGACAAGCCGACGGTCACGTGCTTCGAGTCGACGGGGGCGCGCACGTCGAACTCGACGACGCCGTCCACGGCGGTGAGCGATTCTGCGGCCGCTCCGAGACCGTCGTCCCAGATCACCCCGGCTCGGGTCGAGGCAACTGCGAGCCCGCTGATCGCATCGACAGGCCGCGCCCGATAGCGCGCGAGCGGGAACAGCTCGAGCAAGACGTCCTGCGCACCAGGCGCGACACGGGTGTTCCGCGAGAGCGGCGTGGTGGTTTCGAGGATCGGCGTCACCGGCTGCGCTCGGATCGACCATTGGCCGTCCGGCCCGCTCAGTCCGCGCAACTCGAAGCGCTCGTCGGCGCCGACCTCCGCCGAGACGTAGCGCGTCGTCTCCAGGTCGCGCTTCGTGCCCTTCGGCGGGAGGTAGCTGCCGCGCACGACGAGCGGACGTCCGTACTGCGCCGCGCCCTTGACGCGGCCGCGGATCGTGTACCCGTCGGAGAGCTTGATCTCGACGTCGCGGCACTCGAGCGCATCGCACACGCCGTTCGCGCGCGTGTTCGGATGTGCGGTGCTGAGCACGATCAGCTCCCAGTGCCCGGCCGCGAGCCCGTCGAGATCGAAGCGACCGTCGACGTCGACCGCGCCCGCGTTCAACCAGATCGGTCGATTGAAATCGTCCTCGACCGCGCGCGCGAGCAACCTCGCATCGGTCACACCGTCGCCGTGCGCATCGACGACGCGGCCGACGAGGCGCAGTCCGCGCGCGAGCTCGACATCTCCGATCTCGCGACCGTGCGCGGGCACGCCGAGCGCCGGTCGATCGAGCGGTGCGAACGACGGCGCGCGCACCGCGAGCTGCACCGCTCCGACCGGCGCTGCGCGCAGCTCGAAGCGTCCGTCGGCGCCGCTGACCGCGCGCACCGCGTCGCTCCACGTCGCGTGCGGTTCGCGACCGTGCAGCGGTGCGCCGTAGACGCGCTCGTCGAACTGACCGGCCAGGCGCCAGGCGCGCGCGTAGACCTCGGCACCGGCGATCGCGGCCCCGTGCTCGTCGACGATCCGGCCCGCGAGGATCGGGCCCGTTGCGGTCGCGACGGCGACGATCGACGGCTCCGCGCTCGGATCCGCGCCCGCGAGCGACGCGCGCGCGCCGTGCGACTCGTCTGCTTCATCCACCTGCGCGTCTTGCGCGGGAGCGCGAGCCTGCGCGGCGGATTCGCCGCTCGCTGAGTGGACCGGAGTCGCGGGGTCGGCGCCGCGTCGGACGATGAACCACAGCGCGAGCACGAGCGCCGCCGCGGCGATCAACGCGAATGCGAGTCGTTGCTTGGAACCGCGGCGAGACATTTCTCGGCAGCCTCAGAACGCGCCGAGCGTCACCTGCAGCGCGTTCGTCGCGGTCTGCGCGACTCCGAGGCCCTGCGCGTCGATCTCGAACGGCAGCATCTGGTGCAGCGCCGCGAACCCGACGATCGCCGGGTCGTTCGGTGCGGCCATCTGGAAGGCGCTCATCCCGTTGACGATCGGCGCGCTGCGCAAGATGTCGAGCGAGACGAGCAGATCGCAGCCCGGCTGCCCTTCGGCGACCAGCGACGACAGCGGCACCGAACTCGGTCGGAACCCGACGATCGCGAGCGCGAGGCCACCGATGCCGCCGGCGAGCGAGAACGAGCCGCTGTAGACGACGAGCTCGTGCGCGGGACCCGCGCCATCCGGATCCCAGCGCCCGACGGTGCGCAAGTCGCCGAAGATCCCCGGCTTCACTCCGGTCGGCAGCCATTCGGGCGTGCATTGCGCAGCGGTTGGAGGCGCGAGCGCGGCGATGGCGAGCGAAGCTCCGAG
>SCVU01000619.1 GCA_004296785.1 Planctomycetota bacterium | reverse complement strand
CCACGTCGACAGCGCGATCGCACCCGCCAGCGGCTGCGCGTGCCGCAGCGCCGTGTACACCGCCAGCGCGCCGCCCTGCGAGAACCCCGCGAGCACGATGCGCGGGCTCGGCACGCCGCGCGCGTTCTCGCGCTCGACCAACGCCTCGACCGCCGCGCTCGACGCGCGCAGCCCGGCGAGATCCTGTCCGACGCCGAGATCGGGGTTCGACAGATCGAACCACGCGCGCATCTTCGCGCCGCCGTTCAGCGCGACCGGCCGAACGGGCGCGTGCGGGAACACGAAGCGCACCGCGTGCCCGCGCGGCAGCCCGAGCGCCGGCACGACCGGCTCGAAGTCGTGCCCGTCGGCGCCGAGGCCGTGCAACCAGATCACGCTCGCGGTCGCGGGCAGCGCGGGTTCGAGCTCGACGCACGGAAGCAGCGCGGATGCGTTCACGGCGCCACGGTAGCGCCGCGGGCCTCAGCGGCCAATCGGCAGCACGAGGCTGCGCAGCGACACGCCGGCGCGCTCGAACTCCGACACGTCGCACAAGTGCACCGCGAGCCCGCGACCGGCCAGCGCCTCGAGCGTCCGCGGCGCGCTCGCCGGCACGATCAGCGCGCCCGGCAGCGCGAGCAGCGCCGGCGCCTGCGGCTCGCCGGCCGGCGCCTCGATCGCGTCGAGCCCGCGCAAGCGCGACAGGTTGAGCTGCGCGGCGTGCACGAGCCACGCGCCGTCGCCGATCGGCGCGCACGCGTTCGACAGGTGCAGCGCGCGGCGCACCTCCACGGCTTTGACGAGCTTGCCGTGCGCGAGCAGCGCGATCGCGAGCTGCTTGAGCCCCGCGTGGTTCGTCCGCGGCGACTGCCCGACGTAGACGAAGTCCTCCTCGCCGAGCACGTCGGGCCCCTCGAGCGTCGCCGGCGCTTCGATGCGGATCAGCGGCGGCGCGGCCGCACCGCGACAAGCGCCGAGCACGGCGGCGACCCACGCGAGCTCGACGTGCCGCTGTGCGTGCGCGGGTCGGCCGAGCACGACGAGCTCGCCGAGGTCGACCGCGAGATCGCCGACGCAGCACGAGTACGGCGACGCTTCGGGCGCCTCCACTGCGAGCTCGACGCGCGCGCCGAGCGAGTGCAGGAGCTCGAGCAGCGCCGCGTGCTGCGCCCGTGCTAGCACAAGATCGAGCGCGCCCGCCTCGGCGAAGCGCGGCCCGGGCGCGCGCGCGAGCACGGTCAACATCGCTCGAGCTCCAGCACGTGCCACGCCTGCGTGACGACGAGCTCGTCGACGCCCGCGAGCCGCGCGGTCTCGCTCGCGCGCTGGCCGCGGTAGGCCAGCGCGAGCGCGTCCGCGAGCGCCGCGCGGTCGCACGCGACGCGCGCTTCGAGCTGTTCCTCGTGCGCGACGCGCCAGCCGGCGCCGAACAGCGCGCGCGTGCGCTCGGCGTGCTCGAGCGGCCGCGCGTCGGCGAGCACGCGCTCGCGCAGCTCGAGCTGGTCGCGCGCGCCCGGCAGCACCGCGATCACGCGCCCGCCCGGCGCGACGACGCGCGCGAGCTCGCGCTCCGGCAGCCGCGCCTGCACCGCGAGCACGCGCTCGAGCGCGCCGTCGACGAACGGCAGGCCGCGGTCCGCGTTCGCGACGAGCCAAGCGCGCGCGGGATCGCGCTTGGCCGCGCGCTCGATCGCGAAGGCCGCGAGGTCGAGGCCGAACGCGGGTCCGCGCGGCGCGAGCGCGCGCGTGAACGCACCGGTGCCGCAGCACAGGTCGAGCCACGCGCCGGAGGCGCTCGCCGCGCCGCGCGCGGCGAGCGCCGCGACGAGCGCGGCCGCGCGTCCGCGCTCGAACCAGCGCTCGCGCGCCAGCAGCGCGGCAGACGAGTCGCCGGGCTCCGGCGCGCGCCGGTCCTGCGGCTGCAGCAGGTTCACGTGGCCGGCGCGCGCGCGGTCGAACGCGTGGCCGCGCGCGCAGACCAGCGCGTGCGCGGCGAGCTCGAGCGGCGCGCCGCAGCCGCGCACGGTGCAGCGCAACAGGCGCAGTTCGAGCGGATGCGCGGCGGTCGACACGGCGACGCACGCTAGCGCCGCGCGCGGGTGCTCGCCACCGGCGTGCGCGTCCCCTACGATGCGCGCATGTTGCCCGCAGAGAGAAACCCGCAGCAGAACCCGTCCGTCGAGCACAACACGATCGCGCGCGGCTCGGTCGTCACGCTGAGCTACGCGATGAGCTGCGACGGCGAGCGCATCGAGGAGACGGAGACCGACGAACCGCTCGTGTACCTGCACGGCACCGGCGCGCTCGTGCCCGGCCTGGAGCGCGCGCTCGAGGGCTGCGCGATCGGCGAACGGCTCGACCTCGTGCTCGGCCCCGAGCAGGCCTTCGGGCGCAGCGACCCGAACAAGATCGAGTACCTGCCGCGCTCGGCGTTCCCCGCTGACGCGGAGCTCGAGCTCGGCATGCAGTTCGGCGCGGAGGATCAGAACGGCGACGAGGTCGCGGTGTGGATCACCGACATCGACGCCGAGCGCGTGTGCGTCAACGGCAACCACCCGCTGGTCGACCAGACGCTGCGCTTCGAGGTCGAAGTGCTCGCGGTGCGCGCGGCGACCGAGGCCGAGCTCGAGCACGGGCACGCGCACGAAGAGGGCGCGGCCTGCGAAGACGAGGAGCCCGCGGGCGGCGCCTGCGGCAGCGGCGACTGCGGGTGCCACGAGTGAGCAACTGAGGTAGGATCAGACGCCATGAATCCGCTCCGCCGCCTGTCCCGGTCGCTCGCCGTGCTCTCCGCGACCGCGGTGTTGTGCGCGCCGGCCATCGCGCAGTCGTTCCTGAACAAGCCGCTGCCGAAGGTCCAGCTCGCGAGCCTGCACCAAACGAGTGCGACCTCGCTCGACGACTTCACGGGTCGCGCGCTGCTGATCGAGTTCTTCGCGCACTGGTGAGGCCCCTGCGGGGGTCAGGTCGGGCACCTGAACAAACTGCAGGAAGAGTACGGACCGAAGGGCCTGTCGATCGTCGCGATCACGGGCACGAACGAGAGCAAGGCGGACACCGAGGCGTGGGTGAAGCGCTTCAAGGTGCAGTACCCGTACGCGTACGAGGCCGGCAAGCTGTCGAATCACTTCGGCGTGCGCGGCATTCCGGCGGCGGCGCTGGTCGACGCCGACGGCAAGGTCGTGTGGAGCGGTCACCCGGCCGAGCTCAACGGGAAGATCATCGAGCCGGCGCTCAAGGGCGCGCTGAAGAAGCCGATCTTCGACGTGCCGAGCTTCGAGGGCGCGCTCGACGACGCGAAGTCCGACGCCGAGCTGCAGGCGAAGATCCGCGCGCACATCGACGGTCGCGTCGCACGCGTCAAGGCGGCGCACGAAGCCGGCAACTTGCTGTTCGTGCGCGAACAGGGCACGCGGCTGCACAAGCAGCTCGGCAAGCTCGAGCAGGCGGCGGCGGTCAAGGAGCTCGTCGACGGCATCGCCAAGGTCGAGAACGGCGAGAAGATCATCGCGGCGCAGGAGAGCGTGCAGAAGATCGACATCGACAAGCTCAAGAAGAAGAAGGACGGCGAGAAGGCGCTCGACGAGCTCAAACGCATCGTCAAGGAGCTGCCCGACACGTACGCCGAGACGATGGCGCGCGCGAAGATGGAAGAGCTCGTGCGCGTGCTGCCCGGGCTGAAGTGACCCGCCGCTGGAGATTCCCATGCGCAAGCTCACCGCGTTGCTCCTGCTCGGACTGTGCGCGCTGCTGTGTGCGCCCGCGCTCTCCGCGCAGGCATTCCTGAACGCGCCGCTGCCGAAGGTCGAACTCGACGGCTACGCGCAGACCAAGGCCGCGAAGTTCGAGGACTACCAGGGCCGCGCGGTCCTGATCGAGTTCTTCGCGCATTGGTGAGTCCCCTGCGGAGCTCAGGTCGGGCACGTGAACGAACTGCAGGAAAAGTACGGAGCCAAGGGACTGTCGGTGCTCGCCGTCACGAGCGAGGCCAAGAGCGAGACCGAGAAGTGGGTCGCGGAGAAGGGCGCGCACTACGCGTACGCGTATGACAAGGGCGGCGCGCTCGCGCGCTACTTCGGCGTGAGCGGCATTCCCGCGGCGGCGCTCGTCAACGCGCAGGGCGTCGTCGTGTGGCGCGGTCACCCGGGGGCGCTCCCGAGCGCGCAGATCGAGTCCGCGCTGGTCGGCGCGCTGTCGAAGCCGCTGTTCGAGTGGCCCAAGTCGGCCGACGCGGCGCGCGGCGCGTTCGGGAAGCGCGACTTCGCGGGCGCGTTGGCGGCCGCCGACAAGCTCGCGCCCGCCGACAAGGAGATCGCGGATGCGATCCGCGGCTACGTCGACGCGCAGATCCAGCTCGCCGCGAGCGCGCTCGAGCAGGGCAACCTGCTGCTGGCGCGCGACCTGTCGGCGCGACTGACGAAGGAGCTCGGCAAGCACGCGCTGGCCGCGCGGACGAAGGAGCTCTCGGAGCAGGTCGCGAAAACCGCGAACGCCGCGGAGATCATCGCGGCGATCGAGGCGGTGCAGAAGCTCGAGCTCGGCAAGCTGAAGAAGAAGAAGGAAGGCGAGAAGGCGCTCGACGAGCTCAAGCGAATCGTCAAGGAGCTGCCGGACACGTACGCCGAGAAGGTCGCGCGCGCGAAGATGGACGATCTCGCGCGGATCCTGCCCGGGCTCAAGTAGCGGCGTCGCGCGCGTCCCAGTAGCTCTTCAGCACGGTCGCGCCGAGGATCAGCGCGCCGCCGGCGAGCGCGAGCGCGCCCGGCGTCTCCCCGAGCACGAGCCACGCCCACACCGGGTTGAGCGCGGGCTCGACGAGCAGCAGCAGCGTGCCGGCGAACGCCGAGACGTGCCGCAGCCCGCGCGTGACGAGCACGTACGCGACGCCGACCTGCACGATCCCGAGGTACGCGAGCACGCCCCAGTCGACCGCGCGCGCTGGGCCGATCGGCCACGCGAACGGCAGCGCGATCGCGAATGCGATCAGATTGCCCGCGACGACCGAGCCGAGCGCGGGATCGCGTTGCGGATCGCGCTTCTGATCGCTTCCGGTGCGCGCGAGCCAGCGCAGCGAAACGACCGTCAGCGCCCAACTGAGTCCGCTCGCGGCCGCGAGCAGATTTCCAGTGCGCGGGTCGGGCGCGCTCGCCTGCGCGCCGGCCTCGCCGTAGAAGAACAGCACGAGCCCGCCGGCCACCGCCGCGATCACGACCGCGTCGCGCGCGCGCACGCGCTCGCCGAGCAGCCACGGCGAGAGCAGCAGCAAGTACAGCGGCGCCGACGACTGCAGGAAGATCGCGTTGGCCGAGGTCGTCAGCTTGTTCGCGAGCGCGAACAACAGCAGCGTCGCCGCATACGCGCAGCCGGCGAGCCAGGCCTTCGGCGTCAGCGAGCGCCGCGCGGCCGGCATGCACGCGGCGATGAACAGCGCCGCGATGCCGGAG
>SCVU01000078.1 GCA_004296785.1 Planctomycetota bacterium | reverse complement strand
GCAGCCCGGCCAGCGTGAAGCGCAGCGCGCACAGCGTCAGCGGCGGGAACGACTCGAGCGCGAAGCGCACCGCGAGATACGTCGTGCCCCACACGAGGTACAGCGCCGCGAAGCCCGCGGCGAGCGCACCGGCCGCCGGGCGAGCGGCGGTGGGGGAAGGCGCGGGCGAGGGCATGCGAGCCGCGCACTCTATCGCACGCGGGCGGCGCGCCGAGCACAATGCGCGGCGCCTTGCGCATCCTGCACGTCCTTCACTCGTTCCCGCCGTACTCGCGCGGCGGCACCGAGCGCTACGTCGGAGAGCTCGCGCGCGCGCAGGTCGCGCGCGGCGACGACGCGAGCGTGCTGCACGCGGTCGAGGCGCCGGAGTTCGCCGGCGCCGCGCTCGATGCGCGCGCTGCGATCGACGCGCGCGCTGCGATCGATGCGCGCGCTGCGATCGATGCGCGCGCTGCGATCGATGCGCGCGCTGCGATCGATGCACACGCTGCGATCGATGCGCACGCTGCGATCGATGCGCACGCCGCGGTCGACGAAGCGCGCGTCGACGGCCTGCGCGTGTTGCGCGTGCCGGCCGCGCCGCCGCTCGGCGGCCGCGCGCTCGTCGACCCCGCGCTGCCGGGCCGGCGCGAGCTGCTCGCGGCCCTGTTCGCGCGCGAGCGCGCCGACCTCGTGCACGTCCATCACCTGCACGGGCTCGACCTGAAGCTCGTCTCGCTCGCGCGGGCCGCGGGCAGCGCGACCGTCGTGTCGCTGCACGATCACTTCGCGAGCTGCGCGCGCTTCTTCCGCGTGCCGGCGAGCCTCGAGCCGTGCCCGGACGACCAGTCGCGCGCGAACTGCGCGCGCTGCCTCGAGCGCGATGCGCCGGGGCAGTTCGCGCTGCTCGAAGGCCTGCTGGCCGAGCGCGAGCGCGTTCTGCACGCCGAGCTCGCCGCCGCCGGTGCGCGCCTGGCGGTCTCGCCGTCGCAGCGGCGCATGCTCGACGCGATCCCGGCGCTGCGCGGGCTGGAGTTCGCGACGGTCGAATTGCCGTGGGCCGCGGTCCCGCCGCTTTCGGCCGCGCGCGCGCCGCGCGGCGGCGTCGACCTGTCGATCGCGACCTGGGGCGGGCTCGTGCCGGGCAAGGGGCTCGCCGTGCTCGTCGAGGCATGCGCGCTGCTGCCCGATCCGTCGCGCGTCGACGTGCACCACTACGGCGATGCGCTCGATCGCGCGCACGCCGACGCGTGCCGCGCCGCGGCGCGCGGTTTCCGGCTCGAGCTGCACGGTCGCTTCGAGAGCGCCGAGCTCGCGCTGATCGCCGCGCGGCACGACCTCGCGGTGTTCCCGTCGCTGTACGTCGAGACGCACGGCTACACGGTCGACGAGGCGCTCGGGCTCGGCATGCCGGTGCTCGTCAGCGACCGCGGCGCGCCGCCGGCGCGCATCGGCGCGCGCGGCGCCGCGTTCGCGGCCGGCGACGCGGTCGCGCTCTCGAAGCTGCTGCGCGAGCTCGTCGAGCAGCCGCGGCGGCTCGCCGCGCTGCGCGCCGGTGCGCACGCGCCGCCCGTGACGCTCGCCGCGCACCTCGCGCGGCTCGACGCGGTCTATGCGCGCGCGCGCGCGCTCAGCGCTTCGCGCCCGCCGGCGTGACCGCCGACGCGGGCTGCTTCGGCGCGGGGAACTCGGGCTGTGCGACCTGCCACTGCGCGAGCTCGTCGGCCTGCAGCGCGGCGCCGCCGCGCGGGTGCGTCGTGAGCTTGCCGCGCACGTACACGTAGTTCTGCACGTCGTCCTTCGCGCGCGACTCGAGCTTGAGCGGCGCGAGCGCGGCCCACGCGTCCTTGCCGACGAGCGCGCGCAGCCGATCCTGCTTGCCCGGCCCGCGGAACATCAGCGTGTGCGAGCCGTCGGTCTCCGCGAACAGCGCCTCGAAGGAGCCGAACAGCGTCGCCGGCTTGCCGGTCTTCTCGCACCACGCGAGCGCCGCCGCGATCGACGCGGGATCCTCGGCGTCGTACAGCCCCTCTTCGTGCCTGGCCAGCCGCGCCTGGAACGCGCTGATCGCCTCGGCGCGCGCGTCCCACCACGGCAGGATCGCCGCGTAGTCGCGCTTGACGCTCGGCGCGCCTTCGGTCGCCGGCGCGTTGGTCGCGGGATCCCAGACGCCGCGGTGCGCGGCGCGCGCTTCCTGCTGCGCCTGGACGAACTGTGCGTGCGCGAGTTCGCTGTTGCCGTACTTGTTGAAGTACGGGCTCCAGCCCTCGCGCACGAGGCGCAGGTTGTAGTCGGCGCCGTCGGGCAGCAGCACGTGGCACAGCAAGCGCCCGAACGAGTCGCGCTTCTCGGCGCCGCCCGGGAACGCGAGCCCGATGTGCGTGACGCCGTCCGCCGCGCCGTCGGCCGCATCGAGCCCGGCGAACAACTGCTTCGCCCAGTGCATCGTCTCGTCGCCGAAGACCGTCTGCGGCTTGCCCGGGTCGCTCGCCCCCTTCTTGATCGTCTCCTCGGTGTCGACGCACAGAAGGCGCAGCTTCTCCTCCTTGTCGCCGCGCTTGACCCAGATCGTGTCGCCGTCGACGACGCGCGTGATCGGGCACACGGCCGCGGCGCCGCGGATCGACGGAGTCTGCGCGGCGAGCGGGGGAGCCTGCGCGGCGAGCGGGAACGACGAGACGGCCAGCAGGACGCCGAGCAGGGGAGCGCGCATGCGACAGAAGCTAACGCGCGCATCCGCGCGCGAGCAAATCGACCCCGCCGATGGCTATTCTGTCCGCACGCATGGCCTCCGAACCCAGCGAACCCGCCGCCGCGACTGGCGATGCCGTCGCGCGGCCCGCCGGCGGACTCGTGCTGAAGGGCTCGGTCGTCGCGCCGGGGCTCGTGCTCGGCGCCGCGCACCGCAAGGACTTCGAGCTCGCGCACGTGCCGGTGCAGCGCGTCGGCGCCGCCGACGTCGAGCGCGAGCTCAACCGGCTGCGCAAGGCGCTCGACGTCGCGCGCAAGCAGGTCGAGGACCTGCGCGCGCGCCTGGAGGGCAAGGTGCGCGAGGACGACGCGCGCGTGCTCGACACGCACTTGCTGTACCTCAAGGACTCGGTGTTCATCGCCGACGTCGAGAAGCTGATCCTGACCGAGCAGTTGTCGCTCGAGGCCGCGATCGCGCGCGTGATCGGCGACTTCGACCGCATCTTCCGACTCGTCGAGAGCGAGACGCTGCGCCAGAGCGCGATCGACCTGCGCGACGTCGGCCTGCGCGTCCTGCGCAGCCTCGAGAGCGCGTCGAAGGCCGGCGAGGAGGGCGGCGTCAAGCGCTACGTGCTCGTCGCGCGCGAGCTGTCGATCGTCGACATGTTCAACGTCGAGAACGAGTCGGTGCTCGGCATCGTCACCGAAGAGGGCGCGCTGACGAGCCACGCGGCCGTGTTCGCGCGCTCGATGCGCATCCCGACGCTGGTCGGCGTCGAGGGCCTGCTCGAAGCGGTGCAGGAGGGCGACTACCTGATCCTCGACGCGAGCGAGGGCGTGCTGCGCGTCAATCCCGACGAGCGCGTGCGCGCGCAGTACCAGCAGCAGGGCGACGCGAAGCGCGCGCCGACCAGCGCCGCGCGGCCCGAGTGGGCGCGCTTCCCGGTGCGCACGCGCGACGGCCAGCAGGTGCACGTGCTCGGCGCGTGCGGCAACCTGCCCGAGGTCGAGCAGTGCGCGTCGCTCGGGATGTCGGCGATCGCGCTGTACCGCACCGAGCTGTTGTTCCTCGTCGAGAAGAACCCGCCGTCGCGCGACGCGCTCGCCGAGCACTACCGCGCGGTGCTCGAGGCCGCCGGCGAGGCGCCGGTGACGTTCCGACTGCTCAACGCGGACTCGGGACTCGGCCTCGACTTCCTGCACGGCGAGCGCGAGCCGAATCCGGCGCTCGGTTTGTTCGGCGTGCGCGGCCTGCTCGCGCGCGAGTCGATCCTGCGCCGCCAACTGCAGGCGCTGCTCGTCGCGAGCGCGGGCGGCACGCTGCGGCTGTGCGTGCCCGGCGTCAGCGACTGCGGCGAGCTGCGGCGCGTCAAGGAGTGCCTGTTCGAGGAGAAGCTCGAGCTGCGCAAGGCCAACGAAGCGCTGCCCGAGCGCGTCGAAGTCGGCATCGTGCTCGAGACGCCGGCCTCGCTGCTCGGCGTGCGCGAGCTCGCGCGCGAATCGGATCAACTGCTGCTCGGCTTCGACGCGCTGCAGCAGTACCTGCTCGCGGCCGACCGC
>SCVU01000618.1 GCA_004296785.1 Planctomycetota bacterium | reverse complement strand
CTGGTGCCACTTCTCGCTGCCGCTCGTCGCGGTCCACGACGCCGCGCGGCCGTTCGTCGAGGCCGCCGCGATCGACGCCTGCGTCGCCGCCGCGTCCAAGGACGGCGCGGCGCTGCTCGCGATCCCGGCGCGCGACACGCTGAAGGTGTCGAGCGACGGCGTGCGCGCGAGCTCGACGCTCGACCGCAACGGCGTGTGGGCCGCGCAGACGCCGCAGGTGTTCGACCAGAAGCGGCTGCGCGCGTCGCTCGAGCGCGCGGCGCGCGACCACTTCGAGCCGACCGACGAGGCCGGCGCGTGGGAGCGCTACGTCGGGCCGGTCGCGCTGGTCACCGGCTCGGCGCTCAACTTCAAGATCACCGCGCCCGAGGACCTCGAGCTCGCGCGCGCGCTGTGCGCCCAGCGCGCCGTGTCGGCGGCCTCGAAAACCCCCTTGCCGCCGCTGGGCGACCGCGGGGACGCGTGAGCGGAGGGACTGCGATGCAGCTGCGCGTGGGCCTGGGCTTCGACGTCCACCGGCTGGTCGCCGGGCGGCCGTGCGTGCTCGGCGGCATCGCGATCGACCACCCGACGGGGCCGCTCGGGCACTCGGACGGGGACGCGGTGCTGCACGCGCTCGCCGACGCGCTGCTCGGCGCGGCGGGGCTCGACGACCTCGGCACGCTGTTCCCCGACTCCGATCCGCGGTGGAAGGGCGCCGACAGCCGGCGCCTGCTCGCCGAGGTGTGCGCGCGGGTGCGCGCGCGCGGCGCGGCGATCGTCAATTGCGACATCGTGATCGCGACCGAGGGACCGCGCATCGCCAGGCACCGCGCGGCGATGCGGGAGAGCATCGCGGGGCTGCTCGGGGTGGGCGTCGACGCCGTCAACGTGAAGGGCAAGAGCGTCGAGGGGATGGGCGCGCTGGCCGGGGGCGCCGGGGTGGCGGTGCAGGCGGTCTGCCTGCTCGCGCTCGGGAGCTAGACCCCCATTGGCGGTGTCAGGAGCCGTGTTTTTGGCTCGTTTGTAGCGATCTTAGAGAACTTAGTTGGTTTGGATAAACCATCTAAGATCGCTATAAGCTCCGCATGGACTCCGTCGCGAACCCGTTCAATCCAGGCGCCGGCGCGCCGCCGCCCGCGCTGACCGGCCGCGACCGGCTGCTCGAGACGGTGCGCGTCGCGCTCGAGCGCGCGCGCCTCGGCCGCCCGTCGAAAAGCGTGCTGATGATCGGGCTGCGCGGCGTCGGCAAGACCGTGCTGCTCGACCGGATGCGCGAGCTCGCCGAGCACGCCGGGATCCACACGCTGCGGATGGAGGTTCCCGAGAACCGCTCGCTCCCGGCGGTGCTCGCGCCGCAACTGCGGCAGGCGCTGCTGCGCCTGTCGCGCCACGAGAAGGCGCGCGCCCGGGCGCAGCGCGCACTGCGCGCGCTGGCGGGCTTCGTCAAGGCGCTCAAGCTCAAGTACTCCGACATCGAGGTCGGCATCGACTTCGATCCGGAGCCGGGGCTCGCCGACAACGGCGACCTCGAGCAGGACATGCAGGCGCTGCTCGAGGCGGCCGGCGACGCGGCAAAGCATGCGGACACCGCGCTCGCGCTGTTCGTCGACGAGCTGCAGTACGTGCCGGAGGACGAGCTCGCCGCGTTGATCA
>SCVU01000617.1 GCA_004296785.1 Planctomycetota bacterium | reverse complement strand
TGCGCAAGCGGATGCGCCGCAGTGGCACGTCGCACAGATCAGCGGCTCGACCGGCCCGTGCGGCCGCCTCGTCGTCGAGTGCGCGGCCGGCGCGGCGCCGACGAGCGCGCGCGCCGAGGCGCTCGACGGGACGGCGCTCGAGGAACTGCGCGCGCTCGCGTGGCAGTCGCACGAAGGGCGCGCGTGGCCCGCGAGCGCCGAGCTGTGGGTCGCCGGCGAGCGGGTGTGGACCGAGACGCTGTCGAGCGCCAGCACGCGCGTGAGCTTCCAGGACGAGTTCTTCCTGCCGCGCCTCCCGGTGCAGCCGAGCGCGGGCTCGCTGTCCCCGGCAGAGGACGGCCGCTAGCGGCGCTCGCGCCGCGGCCGGCCCGGCGGAGGGACTGGCGCGACCGAACGACGAGCGGAACGCTTGTTGCCGGGGCGTGACATTCCCCCCGCAGAGCCGCCCATGCTGACTCCCTCCTCGTCCTCGGTGCGCCGTTCTCTCTCACTCTCGTTGTGCGTGCTGCTCGTCGCGCTGCAGATCGCCGATCCGGCGGCCGCGCAGCGCGGATCGGGTGACCGCGGCTCCAGCGGCGGCTCCGGCCGCCCGTCGGCCGGTTCGAGCGGCGGTTCGCATGGCGGCGGCGGCGGCGGCCACTCGTCGCCCGCGCCGCGCCCCTCGCCGAGCCCGTCCCCCAGCCCCGCGCCGCGTCCGTCCGCTCCGCCGCCGAGCGCGCCGCGTCCGTCCGCTCCGCCGCCGAGCGCGCCGCGCGCGTCCGCTCCGAGCGCTCCGCGCTACGAACCGCCGCGCTCGAGCCCCGCGCCGCGGCACGACGCGCCCGCGCCGCGCGCGACACCGTCGGACACGCCGAGCCGGCCGAGCTCCGGCCGCGCGTCCGGCTGGGACACCGGCGGTTATGCGAACGGCCGCCGCTCGACCCCGAGCGCGCCGGCTTCCGACACGACGGCACCTTCGACCCCGACCACTCGCGACTCCGCGCGGAGCAGTTCTGGCAGGAACGACTCGTCCGATAGGGATGAACGGAGTGGCTCGGTCGGAGGTGCCGGCGGACCCGCGGATGGGCGCACCGCGCCCGCGCCGAGCGGGCGCTCGAGCTCGGAGTCCTTCACGCGCCGCACGGGCGTCGTCGAAGCACCTTCGGATCCGTCGGCGGCGCCGCGCGCGCGCTTCCCGCGTCCGAGCGCACCGGGCGCGCGCCCGATCGATCGCGTCGGCGGCAGCGGCGCGCCGTCGAGCTCGCGCTCGAGCACCTCGCCCGCCGCACTGCGCGGCTACGACTACGACCGCGGCCAGCCGCGCGCGAGCGGCCCCGGCTCCGGTCGCGTGCCGAGCGGCGCGGTGAAGCCGAGCGGCTCCGCGAAACCCGCCGCTCCGAAGCCCCGCGCGAGCGGCGCCGACGCGGCGCGCGGCGGCGCACGGAACGCACTTCCGAACGCCGCCGACTACAGCCGCGGCCCGAGCACGCGCTCGAGCGCGGCGTTCCGCGAACGCCTCGCGCGCCCGGACGCGACCGATTCCGCGAAGGCACAGGACAGCGTGCGCCACGTGCGCTCGCAGAAGCCCGCACTCGAGGCCGGCATCGCCAATCTGCGCGCGATCGCGGCCAAGGATCCGCAGGCGGCGCGCAAGATCGCGAAGGCCGGCTCGGCCGCCGCGCGCGCGCAGGGCATCGTCGCCGGCGTCGGCGTCGGCGCGGTGCTCGGCCCGGCCGCGCGCGCGGGCGTGACGAAGTGCTTCTGGGACCCGCCGTTCTACGACGACTGCCCGGGCAGCTACTGGTATCCGTGGGGCTCCGGGCTCGGCTGGTACGGCAACGACTTCTGCTTCAACTACGGGTTCGGCTCGAACGACTGGCACTGGTACTGGCCGAACGGCGGCTTCGCGTACTTCGGTCCGTCGCTGTCGTTCTGCTG
>SCVU01000616.1 GCA_004296785.1 Planctomycetota bacterium | reverse complement strand
CGCTGCACGATGCGGCCGTCGAGCGCGCGGCGGAACGAGCCGCGACACTGGTAGGTGAACGATCCCTTCTCGTGCGACGAACAGAACGGATGCGGACAGCAGGGCGGAGTGAACATCGAGGCCTCCGGGCGTGCGCTCGGGATGAGTGCGACGTGCCCGGCGCCTAGATGCGCGCAAGTCTGCGTGGTGGCGGGTCGACCTCGAAATCCCGCACAGCCAGCTGGGCCAGAGTCCGGGTTAGGCCGCGCGGCGCTCGACCGCCGCCATCATCGGCAGCCGCGCCGCGAGCACCAGCCCGCCGTCTTCGCAGCTCGCCTCCACATCCCCACCCAGCCTCTGCGCCGCGCGCCTCGACAGTGCCAGCGCGAGTCCCTCTCCCCCGCCGAACGGCTCGAACGCCAGCGACAACTCATCCGGCGCGATCCGCGCCGCCGGCGCGGAGATCTCCAGCCGCAGGCCGAACGCGCCGGAGCGCGCGCGCAGCGACACGCGCCCTGCGTCGCTCTGCAGGATCGCGAAGCGCAGCAGCGAAGTCGCGACGACTTCGACGAGGTGCGTGTCGCCGAGCAGCCGCTGCTGGTCGAGCCCGTCTTCGAGCGCGACCACGTCGATCTCGCGCAGTTGCGCCAGCCCTTCGATGCGCTCGAGCACGCGCGCGAACACTTCGGCGGGCGAGAACGGCTCCGAGACCATTTGAGGCCCGTCGCGCTGCACGAGCTGGCCGTAGGTGCGCGCCTCGGCGAGCCCGTCGGAGAGCCTGCCGGCGTTCCACGTGATCGTGCGCGCGGCGCTGGCGCGCGCGGCCTCGCTCGACGCATCGGTGCGCAGGACTTCGTTCGACCGCTCGATCGCGGCGACGGAGTCGCCGAGGTACTCGACGAAGCGCCCGAGCAGATCGTGCTGCGCCGCGGCCTGCGCCTCGGCGGTCGCCTTGTCGGTCAGCAGCGCGAGGTTCGTCATCTCGAGCGACTTCGCGAGCGCGCGCGCCTCGTGTTCGGCGGCGGTGAGATCCTTGACCAGCTTGTCGAGCCGCCGCGCGGCGGCCCACTTCTCCGTCTGCGCCGCGGCGAGCTGCCGCACTTCGACCGGGTCGAACGGCTTCTTCAGGATCAGCAGCCGGCTGCTCAGGCCCAGGCGCGAGATCGTCTGCTCGTACGTGTAGTCGGAGAATGCCGTGCACAGCACCGCCTGCACGTCGGGGTCGGCGGCGAAGACGTGCGCGAGCGTCTCGACGCCGTCCCAGCCCGGCGGCATCCGCACGTCGCAGAACACGAGCGCGTAGGGCCGGCCCTCGCGCAGCGCCTGCTCGATCTTCGCGAAGCCCTCCTGCCCCTGCATCGCGGAGTCGAGCTCGAACGACAGCGCGCTCGCCGGATCCTCCTTCGGCGCCTCGCCGCCGAAGAAGTCGGCGGCCGCCGCGTCGAGCGCGCTGGCGGTGTCGCCGACGCGCAGGATCTTGCGGAAGTCGGCGTGGATCGCCTCGTGGTCGTCGATCAGCAGGATGCGGAAGGTGGTGCGGTCCATGGCCGGTTCCTGATTCATGCCGCGCGGGCGACGGTCTCGCGCCCGGGCAGTTCGAGCGTGAAGCGCGCGCCGCGGCCGGGGCCGTCGCTGTGGGCGGTGATGCGGCCGCCGAGCTGCGTCGCGGCGTTCGCCGATGCGTGCAGGCCGAAGCCGTGGCCGTTCGGCTTGGTCGTGAAGCCGTGGCGGAACAACTGCGACACGTGCTGCGGCGCGACGCCCGCGCCGTTGTCCTCGACGTCGATCTGCACGATGCCGAGCGAGATCGGAAGAGC
>SCVU01000615.1 GCA_004296785.1 Planctomycetota bacterium | reverse complement strand
CGCAACTGCTCGTACTACGGGAACAAGGAGGTCGGCGCGTACCTGCGCTCGATCCTGTCGAAGGGCGCGACGCAGGACTGGCGCGAGGTGTTGCGCGAAGCCACGGGCGAAGAGCTGTCGGCGCGCGCATTCCTCGCGTACTACGCGCCGCTCATGGAGTGGCTGAAGCAGCAGAACGCCGGGCGCGACGTGTCGTTCTGAGCGTGGTGAACGCCGTTGCGGACCGCCGTGAGGCGATGAGGTAGTCTCCTCGCCATGAGCTCCAGCGAAGCGAGTGGGGGATTCGGCGACACCGTCGGCGTGAAACCGGAGGGCGTGCGCGAGTTCACGCTGCGCTCGGTCTTGGTCGGACTCGTCGTCGCGGTGCTGATCGCGGCCTCGTATCCGTACGTGACGCTGAAGCTCGGGTTCGGCCCGAACATCTCCGTCGTCAGCGCGTTCTTCGGCTACCTCGCTCTGGGGCTCGTCGCGAAGACGTTCAACCGCTGGGAGAACAACATGGTCGAGACCGCCGGCACCGCGGCGGGACAGACCGCGTTCTTGTGCGCGCTGATGGCGGCGTTCGACCTGATCGCGCGCGATCCGAGCATGGGGTTCGCGTTGCACCTCACACCGTGGCAGTCGTTCGCGTGGCTGACCACCGCCGGCACGCTGGGCGTGCTGCTCGCCGTTCCGATGCGCCAGCACTTCGTCGTCGACGAGAAGCTCGCGTACCCCGACGGCATGGCGGCCGCGGAGACGCTGATCCTGCTCGACTCGAAGGGACCTCAGGCGCGCAAGTCGGCGCTGTCGATGGTCGTCGCGCTCGCGCTCTCGGCCGTCGGCATGCTGGCCCAGCAGAAGAAGTGGCTCACCGAGCTGTGGGCATTCGGTGCGTCGGGCCCCAAGTACGTCGTCGGGATGTCGACGAGCATGCTCTCGCTCGGTTCGGGCATGCTGCTCGGGCTGCGCGTCAACGTGTGGATGGTCACCGGCGGCGTGTTGGCCTGGGTCATCGCGCCTCCGCTGCTGGTCGAGAACGAAGTCCTGGCCGCCGAGCACACGCGCGGGCAGGTGTTGTTGTGGGTGATGTGGCCCGCCACGGGCATGCTCGTCGCGGGCGGGCTGGCCGCGCTCGTTCTGAAGTGGCGCATCCTGACTCGGTCGTTCAAGAGCCTGTCGGGAGCCGGCGCGAAGGCGGGCGACTTCCCGATCCGCTGGGTCGCGATCGGTTCGTTCGTCTGCATCGTCGCGCTCGTGATCGTCCAGCGGATGATGTTCGATCTCCCGATCTGGCAGACGCTCGTCGCCGTCGCGCTGAGCATTCCGATGATGCTGGTCGGACTGCGCGTGCTCGGGGAGACGAATTGGGGACCGATCAGCGCGCTCTCGAACCTCATGCAAGGCGTGTTCGCCGGCATCGCGCCGGGCAACGTGCAGGCGAACGTGATCGCGAGCGGCGTGACCGGGTCGATCGCGGCGGAGTCCGAGGGCCTGATGCAGGACTATCGCGCCGGCCACATCCTCGGGACGACGCCGAAGTACTTGACGTACATGCAGCTGATGGCGATCCCGGTCGGCGCGCTGACGCTGTCGTACGTGTACCCGATGCTGCGCGACCAGTACGGCATCGGCGGCGAAGGCGGGCTCAACGCGCCGATGGCGCAGAAGTGGGTCGGCTTCGCGAAGATCGTCTCCGAGGGGATCGACGCGCTGCCGGACGGCGCGTTCCAGTTCATGGCGGTCGGCGCCGTGCTGGGCGTGATCTTCACGCTGCTCGAGCAGCGTCCGAAGTGGAAGACCTACGTGCCGTCGCCGACGGGACTCGGCATCGGCATGCTCGTGCCGTTCAGCGCCGTGTTCACGATGTTCATCGGCGGGTGCGTCGACTTCGCGTGGCGCAAGCTGTGGCCCACGTCGGCGCAGAAGTACCTGATTCCCGTGGCGTCCGGGCTGATCGCGGGCGAGGCCCTGGTGGCCGTCGTGCTCCCGCTGCTGATCAAGTTCGGTCTGTGGACCGTCGCGCCGTAGTTCACAGGTCCGACGTGACCAGGCGCGCGTCGACGCCGGTCGCTTCAGCGGCGGAAGTCGCGCCGTCGTCGGCGAGCGCGCGCGCTTCGACGCGCGTCGACACGAGCTGGTGCTCGTCGAGCAGGTAGCGCCGCACCGCCTGCGCGCGCGACGCCGCGATCCACGCGCGCCGCCCGAACGGCTGGTCCTTCACGTCGCGCGCATAGCCTTCGAGCACGAGCACCTGCCCGCGCGAAGGCCGCAGCGTGTCCGCCAGCAGATCGAGGTAGTCGCGCGCCCGATCGTCGAGCTCGTACGACCCCGTCTCGAACCGCGCGACGAGCGGCTGGCGCAGCTCGAAGTGCGGCTTCAGCGCGCTCGACAAGAGCTCCTCGATTTCTTCCGCGCCGAACGCCTTCGGCGCGTTCTCCTCCTCGAGCTCCTGCAGCGGCGGCAGACCGAAGCGCTGCCGGTACATGTTCACCGCGGCGAGCCGTTGCTGTCCGGTGAGCGCGCCGTCCATCCCGCTCATCAGACCGGTCGACACGAAGCTGCCGAGTCCGGCCGCCATCAGCCCCGCGTCGCGCGTCGGCGCCATCGTCACGAGCATGATGAAGAAGCACAGGAACAGCGTCATCATGTCGCCGAACGAGATCAGCCAGGGCGGGGGACCGTGGTGCCCGTGTTCGTCGTGTTTCTTGTGGCCGCCGTGACCGCCGTGCGCGCCGTGGCCGCCGTGATCGTCGTGACCGCCGCCGTGGCCCGGCGCGTGCCCGCCCTCGCCGTGCTTCGCGCCGTGACCGTCGCCGGAGCCGTGCTTCGGCGGGTGTTCGGCGACCGCGGCGCCGCCGTGCGCGCCGGACGGCGCGTGCGACTTGCCCGATCCCGTGGAGCTCGCGCTCATGCCGCGCTCACTTCGCCCCCGCGCTCGTGCGCAGTCCGCTGATGGCGAGCAGCCGCACCTCGACGCGTCGATTCACGTCGTGCGCGTCGTCGTTGTCGCTGACGTCGCGCCGGCGCTCGGAGGCGAAGTGCGCGATCGCGACGCGGCTCCTGTCGACGCCGGGCACCGCGAGCAGCACCTTCGCCGCCGCGAGCGCGCGCGCATTGCCGAGCATCTCGTTCGTCTCGTACAGGTCGGTCGACTCGAAGTCGTCGTCGCCGTAGCCCTCGATCACGCAGTCGACCGGCTGGCGCGCGAGCATCTCACCGAGGCGCCGCATGTTCGCCTGCAGCGCGCTCCCGACCTTCGCCGAACCGCGCGCGAAGCTGCAGCGGTCGTCGAAGCGCAGTGAGAGTCCGTCGAGCGCCGGCTGCATCGCGATCGTCGGCTCGCCTTTCTCGTCGCGCGCCGCCGCGTCGAGCGCCGCCGCGAGCTCGCGCAGCTCTTCCGGATCCAGCGTCTCGCTCGTCGACGTTCCGACCAGCTTCGGCCAGATGCCGCCCTTGCCCTTCATCACGCCGATTCCGGCTTCCGCGACGTCGCCGCTGTCCTTCGTCGAGAAGGTCATCATCATCAGGAAGAACGTCACGAGCAGCGAGATCATGTCGCAGTAGCTGATCAGCCAGCCCTCGCCGCCGCCCGGCTCTTCCTCGTGCTTCTTGACCACCGGCGTCTCGTTGCGTCGCTACGACTTGATCTGCGCGCGCATCTTCGGCGTGAGGAACGCCTTCAGGCGCTCCTTGATCAGCACGGGCTTCTCGCCCGCCTGGATCGCCATGATCCCGGCGACCATCAGCTCGCGCATCTGGTACTCCTGCTTCGCGCGCACGTCGAGCTTGCCGGCCATCGGCAGCATCACCATGTTCGCGACGAACGCGCCGTAGAACGTGCCGACGAGCGCGCCGGCCATGCCGACGCCGATCGTGGTCGGGTCGGACAGATTGCTGAGCATCTGCACGAGTGCGATCAACGTTTCCACCATGCCGAACGCCGGCGCGAACGTGCCGAACTGCTCGAGCATCTTCTTGCCGGTCGCGTGGCGCGCCTTCTCGACCTCGGCGTCGAGCTCGAGGATGTCCTTCACGGTGTTCGCGGAGAACCCGTCGATGATCAGGCGGATGCCCTTCGAGAAGAACGGATCCTTGACCTCCTCGAGCTTCGACTCGAGCGCGAGCAGCCCGTCCTTGCGCGCGATGCCGGCGTACAGAACGATCCGATCGATCTCCTCGGTGACCGACGGGATCGGGTAGAGGAACGTGCGGCCGATGACCTTGCCGAGCTGCTTGAACTCCTCGAGCTTGAAGTGGATCAGCAGCGCCGCGAGCGAACCGCCGACGACCATCATCGCCGCGGGCACGTGGATGAAGAGCTTGAGCAGGCCGACGTCGTGGAACCCGTGCGTCATCGAGAAGACGACGAGTCCGAGCCCGAACACGAAGCCGATCAGGGTTCCGAGGTCCATGGAGGAGCGAGTGCCGCCCGCGGGGGAAGCGGGCCCGGTATCGGCGTGGATCGGGCGGAACTTGAACCCCGCGCACGGTGCGCGCTCAACTCGCCGCGCGATCGAGCCGATCAGGCCCCGCTGACGATCCCGAGGGCGATCGGGCCTCGCATGAGCTCGGATGGACATCGGCCGGAGCCGGCGCTGCCGGAGGCGTGCGCCGCGGCGCGCAAGCTGATCCGTGCGTTCGTCGACAACGAGATCAGCCACGGCCAGGACGCGCGCCTGCGCATGCACCTGAAGGCGTGCGCGGCTTGCCACGCCGAGTACGTCGAGCTCGTCGACTCGGTCGCGTCGATCCACAGCCAGCTCAAGTCGATCCGCGAGCTCGACCACGCCGAGCGCGCCTCCGGCGTGGAGACGCGCGTGCCGCCCGAGGACGCACCCGAGCCGGCGCGGCCGCGGAGCTTCCTCGCGCGCGGTCGTTCGCAGCGCATGCTGCGCGGCAGCGGGATCGTGATCGCGCTCGCCGCGGCCGTCGTGCTCGTCGCGGTGTGCTGGCCCGAGCAGCCGGTGCGCTCGCTGACCGCGCGCTCGACCGGCGGCCGGATCAGCATCGGCAACGGCGCGATGGTCGACTCCGGCGAGCAGATCGAGTGGGTGCGCGGGCAGTGGTGCGACGTGCGCGTGGGCTCGACCGCCGAGCTGCTCGGCCCCCATGGCGAGATCGCGGCCGATGGGCCGGCGCTCGTGCTGCTCGAGTCGCCGGATCCGATGCGCGTGCGCGTGCAGAAGGGCGAGCTGCGCGTGCAGGGCGACGTGGTCGTCACGCACGAGCACGCGGTCGTCGAATTCGCCGGCGCGCGCGCGCGCGCCCGCGTGATCGGAGCGATCCTCGAGATCGCGTGCGAGGGCGGCAGCGCCGTGATCCGCTCGTCGAACGGCAGCACCGAGATCGAAGCCGGCCAGTCGGCGCGCGTCGCGGCGGACGGCACGCTCGAGCTCGGTCGCGCGGCGAATCGCTAGCGGCGCGCGAATCCGCTTGCCCCGGCGGCGCCCGGTGCGCGATGCTCGCGCCCGACGCATGCACGAACTCGGCGCCAAGCTCGGCCTGTGGACCGTGCTCCCGTTCGCCGGGATGCTGCTGTCGATCGCGCTCCTGCCGCTCGTCGCCGCGCACTGGTGGGAGCGCAACAAGAACCGCGCGCTCGTCGTGGCACTGTTCTCGGCGCCGGTCGCCGGCTACCTGCTGATCGCGCACGGCGCGGCGGGCGGTCACGTGCTCGCGGAGAAGCTGCACGAGTACGCGTCGTTCGTCGTGCTGCTCGGCGCGCTGTTCGTCGTGACCGGCGGCATCCACGTGCGCGGTTCGCTCGCCGGCACGCCGATCGTCAACACGACGCTGCTCGGGATCGGCGCGCTGCTCGCCAGCGTGATCGGCACGACAGGCGCGTCGATGCTGCTGATCCGGCCGCTGTTGCGCGCGAACGCCAGCCGGCAGAACAAGACGCACATCGTCGTGTTCTTCATCTTCGTCGTCAGCAACTGCGGCGGCCTGCTGACGCCGCTCGGCGATCCGCCGCTGTACCTCGGGTTCCTGAAGGGCGTGCCGTTCGAGTGGACGCTCACGCTGTGGCGGGAGTGGCTGGTGGTCAACGTGCTGTTGCTCGCGGTGTTCAACCTGTGGGACCAGCAGGCGCTGAACTCCGAGGAGCAGCGCCGACCGGGTGCGCAGCTCGAGCGCGCGATGGAGCACGCGCCGCTGCGCATCGACGGCGTGCTGAACTTCGCGTGGCTCGCCGCGATCGTCGCGGTGATCTACGCGTCCGGGAAGGGGATCGGCAACGGCGGCGCGCCGTGGCGCGCGGGCGCGTCGGAGGCCGCGATGGTCGGCATCTGCGTGCTCGCGTGGTTCACGACGGCGAGCTCGAACCGCGTGAACAACCGCTTCACGTTCGGTCCGATCGCCGAGGTGGCGATCCTGTTCCTCGGCATCTTCGTCACGATGGCGCCGGCGCTGCTGATCCTGAACGCGTGGGGGCAGGGACAGCGCGAGGTGCTCGGCCAGGCGTTCAGCGCGGATCGACCGTGGCAGTACTTCTGGATGTCGGGCGGTCTGTCGAGCTTCCTCGACAACGCGCCGACCTACCTGACGTTCACCGCGACCGCCGCGGGCGCGCACGGCGTGCCGGTCGGCGAGCGCTTCCTCGCCGACTTCCTCGCGCAAGGCCCGGGCGCCGCGCTGCTGCTCGCGGCGATCTCGTGCGGTTCGGTGTTCATGGGCGCGAACACGTACATCGGCAACGGCCCGAACTTCATGGTCAAAGCGATCGCGGAGGAGAACGGCGTCAAGATGCCGAGCTTCTTCGGGTACATCGGCTACTCGCTCGCGGTGCTGATCCCGGTGTTCGCGCTCGTGACGTACCTGTTCTTCCGCGGCTGAGCCGCCGCCCGTTTCAGGCCGGCTTGCGGCCCGCGAACGCGTGCCAGCGCCCGCGCGTGCGCTCGGTCTCGACGCGCAGGCCGGCCGCGTCGAACGCCGCGCGCGTCGCGAGCGCGTGGTCGTCCGGCACGCCGGAGAACACGAACCATCCGCCGACGCGCAGCCGTTCGCACAGCTCGTGCGCGTGCGCCTGCAGGATGTCCGAGTAGATGTTCGCGAGCACGCCGTCGAACTCCGCGTCCGCCGCGTCGAGGACCTCGAAGCCGCCGGTGCGCCACTCGGTGCGATCGGCGCAGCCGTTCTGCGTCGCGAGGTGCAGCGCGTGCGGCGCGGCGGCCGGATCGATGTCGAAGCCGAGCGCGCGACCCGCGCCGAGCTTGCACGCGGCGACCGCGAGCAGTCCGGTGCCGGTGCCCGCGTCGAGCACGCGCTCGCCGCGCGCGACGCGCGTGGCGAGCAGCGCGAGGCACAACCGCGTCGTCGCGTGCCGGCCGGTGCCGAACACCGCGCCCGGCTCGAGGCGCAGCTCGACGTCGGTCGCGCGCAGCGCGCGTCGGTCCGAGGGCCGCAACACCGCGAACGGCCCGGCGCGGAACGGCTTCCAGACTTTCTCCCACGAGCTCGCGTAGTCCTCCGGCGGCAGCCGGCGGAAGCGCACGGTGAGTCCGGCGAGCTCGCGCGCGCCCGTGGCGTCGGCCAGTCCCGCGATGCGCGCCTCGACCAGCGCGCGCAGCTCGCGCGTGTCCGCCGAATCGAGCACGTAGGCGCGCACGTAGTCCATGCCGGCCGGCGGCCGCGGCGTGCCGAGCGACGGCGCGCCGTAGGCGACCGTCGCGCACGTCGCGACGCACAGCCGCTCGCCGACGAGCTCCATCCACTCGAGCGGCGCGAGCACGAGCATCTCCGTCCAGCCCGGCAGCGCGGTTCCTTCGTGCATGTTCGTGCTCGTGCGCGCGCGTCAGAACGGAACGTCGTCGGCGGCGCGCTCGGGTTGCGCGCCCGGGGCGTCGTCGAGCAGCGTGTCGCGCAGCGGACCGCCGAGCCCGCGCGCGCAGACCTCGTCCCAGCGCTGCATGTGCACGAGCGCGTCGCGCACGCACGCGTCGGTTTCGATGCGCACGAAGCGCGCGAGCCGCTCCGCGCTCGGCGCGAGCGGTTGCAGCGGCAGCTCCGCGAGGAACGGACGGTGGCGCGGCTCGAGCGCGCGCCCGTCGAGCACGAACACGCAGCCGCGGTCGCTCTCGCGCCGCATCAGCCGTCCGAAGCCCTGGCGGAATTTGGCGAGCGCGCGCGGCATGTAGATCGTGCGGCGCTGCTCGTCCGCGCCGATGCTCGCGCACTGCGCGTGGTGGTAGCGATCCGGCACGCCGTACGGCAGGCGCACGAGCACGAGGTACTCGAGCGTCTCGCCCGGGAAGTCGGCGCCGTACCAGAACGTGTCGAGGCCGAAGAGCACGGAGTCGCGGCGCGCGCGGAACAGCTCGGCGAGCTCTTCCTTCCCCGCGCCCGGCATCCGCTGGTACCAGAACGGGATCCCGCGCGCGGCGAAGAACGGCGCGAGTCGCCGCCCCGCGCTCACGCAGGTCTCCGCGTTGGTGAACAGCACGAGCATGCGGCCGCGCGTGCGCTCGGCGAGGTGCGCGACGAAGCGCTGCACGTACTGCGCGTGCGCTGCTCCGCCCTGCAGCGACGGCAGCGGCGCGTCGCGCGGCACGAGCACCAGCACGCGCGTGTAGTCGAAGATCTCCGGCGCGCGCAGCGTTTCGAGCACGCGCGGCGCGCGCTCCTCGTTCTCGGCCGGATTCGCGGCGCGCCACAGGCCGAGGTAGCGCGACGAAGCCTCGAAGCCGCCGCGCAGCCACGTCGTCGCCGAGATGCACACCGCGCTCTCGAGGTCGGGGAAGTACGCGCGGCCGAGGTACTCGTGCGGCAGCAGCACGCGCGCGACGAGCACGCTCTCGCCGCGGCCGTCGCTCTCGGTGTCGTAGAACGTCTCCGGCGCGAAGCTCGGCACGCCGTCCTGGCGCGGGATCCACACGAGCACGCCCTCGAGCAGCTCGGCGAGCGCGCCGCGCGCGAGGTCGAGCACGCGGCGCAGCCGACCGGCGCCGCGCATCGGCAACAGGTCGAGGTGCTCGGCGAGCTGCGCGAGGCACGCGCCCAGCGCGTCGAGCGCGCCGGCCAGCGCCGCTTGCGCGTCGAGGATCGGCGCGCCGTCGGCCGACAGCGCGTACTCGCGGAACAGCGAGTGGCTGTCCTTCTCGTCGCGCGAGCGCAGCGCGTCCTCGCGCCACGCGCGGAAGTCGAACAACGCGGCGTCGAGCGCGACCACCGCGTCGAGCGCCTGCGCGTGGGCGGCGATCGAGCGCTCCGCGCACGTCCGCGCATCGCTGCCCTCCGACGTCGCGCGCTCGATGCGCGCGAGCGGCGAGCGCTCCGGCGGCCCCTTCGGCCGGCGCAGTTGCAGCAGCGTCTCGCGCACGTCGCGCAGCGCGACCTCGCTCGAGAACGCGCTGCGCGCCTGGTCGTGCAGGTGCTCGCACTCGTCGAACACGACGTGGCGGAAGAACTCGCGGCGCGCGAGCGCGAACGAGTGATTCGTGAGCACGACGTGCGCGCGCTCGGCGCGCCGACGCGCGGCCTCGGCCGCGCACGTGTCGCGATCCTCGCGCGTCGTGCAGCACGAGGTCTGCGCGCGCGCCTCGGCGAGCAGCTTCTCGAGCTCGCGCGCCGCGCCCGCGGCGACCGCGCCGGGCAGCAGGCAGCGCGCGCCGAGCCGGTCGAGGTCGCCGTCGCGATCCGCGAGGCCGAACAGCGCGAGCTGCAGCCACGCGAGCCACCAACCGGCCGAATCGGCCGCCTCGGGGGCCTGCGTCGCCAGCGCGCGCCAGCACACGTAGTTCGCCCGGCCCTTCAGCATCGCGACCTCCGGCAGACCGCCGGCGCGCGCATCCTCGAGCGCGCGCAGCGCGATCGGCACGTCGCGCTCCATCGCCTGCTCCTGCAGCGTGCGCGTGAACGTCGCGATGCCCACGCGCACGCGCTGGCGCAGCGCCCAGATCATCACCGGCACGAGGTACGCGAGCGTCTTGCCGGTCCCCGTCGGCGCGTGCACGAGCAGCAGCTTCTCGCGGCCGAGCGTGCGCGCGACGCCGCGCGCGACCTCGTGCTGGCTGCCGCGGTACGTGCCGCCGCCGCCGGCCGCCGCGAGCGCGCGCGGCAGCGATTCCTCGAACACGCGGTCGACGAGCGCGAGGTCGGGCTCGTCGAGCCCGCGCGGCTCGGCCTGTTGCACCGGCACCGGTTCGCGGCGGCGCAGCTCGGTCCATTCGTCGGCCCAGCGCGGCGCGAGGTTCTCCAGGCGCGGCGGCGCCTTCGAACCGGTCGGCCATTCCTCGCTGAGCGCGCCGCCCGCTGGCGCAGTCGCCCCGTCGAGCCAGCGCGCGGGCTCGTCGACGAGCGCGAGCGCGAACGCGAGATCGCCGGCCGCGACCGCATCGAGCTCGCGCAGCCGCTCGAGCGCGCGGCCGGCGGCCCACGCGAGCAGGCGGCGCGGCGCGCGCGGACCGGCGAGGAAGCGGCGCACGAGCTCGGCGAACGCGGCGCGCAGCCGTTCGGGACGCACGGGCGCGTCGGTTGCGCCGAGCTGCGGCACGAGCCGTTCGACGAGCTCGCGACCTTGGCGCGGGTGCTGGCCCGGGAAGAGGAGCTCCGCGAGCTCGACGAGCGCGAGTTGCGGTGGCCGCGCGGCGGCGGAAGCGCCGCCGCCGCCGCGCTCGGCCCGCTCGAGCAGGCAGCACGGGCCGAGTGCGC
>SCVU01000614.1 GCA_004296785.1 Planctomycetota bacterium | reverse complement strand
CCCCGCAGGCCCTCAAGCGCGCAGAGTTACACTGGGCGCCAAGATGTCCGAGAAGTCGATCGCGCTCGACGTCGCCGCGTTCCTCGACTCGCGCGAGGCCGCGGCGCTCGACGGCGTGCCGCGCGCCGAGCAGCGCCGGCTGTGCGAGCACTTCTTCGCGGCCTGCTACCGCGACCTTGGCAAGAAGCCGGCGCTGCTCGACGGCAACGACGTCGAGCAACTGCTGCGCGAGCTCTTGCCCGGCCGCCTCGCGCCGCGCGACAGCGGCGCGCAGCACCTCGCCGCGCTGCTCGCGGCGCTGTTCGCGCACGTGCGCGCGAACGCGGTGCTGATCCACGCGTTCGAGATCGAGCGCGCGCTCGACGAGCACCTGGACGCGTGCGTCGACGCGATCGCGAGCGGTCGCAACGCAGCCGCGCAGCTCGCGACGAACGCGAAGCCCGTCGTCTACGGCGCGCCGAAGCTCGGCCGCAACGATCCGTGCTCGTGCGGCAGCGGCAAGAAGTACAAGAAGTGCCACGGCGCGAACGAGTGAGCGCGCGTTGGTGAAGAAGAAGCGCAAGCGCGGATCCGAGCGCCGCGTCGCGGACGAGGCCTGCTACGTGTGCGGCTCGTGCGGCGAGGAGATCGTCGTGCCGCTCGATCCCTCCGCCGGGGAACACCAGAGCTACGTCGAGGACTGCCCGGTGTGCTGCGCGCCGAACGAGATCCACGTCGACTACGAAGCGGACGGCTCGGCGCGCGTCACAGCGCGGTCGGAGTAGGGCGGCTTGGAGCACAAGAAGTGCCACGGCGTGGGGACTTCAGCTAGGCTCGCGACATGCGCTGGAGCACCGGAGTCCTGATCGCGGCGGTCGCGGCGAGCTTCGGACTCGCGCTGTACTGGTGGCCCGACGTCCCCGCGCGCGTGCCGCTGCACTTCGATCTCGCGGGCGCGCCGGATCGCTACGGCGAGCGCGGGTACTGGAGCTGGTTCCTGCTGCCGACGCTCGCCGCGCTCTTCGCGCTGTTCCTCGGCTGGCTCGTGCCGCGCTGGATCGACTGGCTCGCCGAGCGCGCGCCGGACCTGATCAACATTCCGCACAAGCAGCGCTTCCTGCAGCTCTCGCCCGAGCAGCGGCGGAGCGCGTTGCGCCCGGTGATCGCGCTGCTGCAGGTGCTGAGCTGCGAGGTGGTGCTGCTGTTCGCGTGGATGCAGTACGCGACGCTGCAGGTCGCGCGCGGCGCGTGGACGCATGTGCCGACGGCGTTCGTGTTCGTCGTGATCGCGGTGCTGCTCGCGACCGCGCTCGGGTCGGTTCCGCTCGCGCGGCGCGCGGTCGCGCGCGCGGCCGGCGCCTAGCGCCTAGCCGCCGGCGCGAGCGGCCGCGGATCGACGAGCGCGCGCCGCAGGATCCCGGCATGGATCGGCGTGCGCGTGGTAGGCTCGCCTGGCCGCGCTCGCACGCGGCGGAGGCTCAGCGCGTGGTCGACCTCTCAGCGGCATCGCAGCGCCTGGAGTCGTATCTCGGCGCCGTCGCGATCCTGAACGACTCGCAGCGCGACAACGCGCGCCTCAAGGCGCAGGACCTGTACGAGCGACGCCGCGAGTGGCGCAGCGTGCCGTTCCGACTGATGGTCGAGGCGAACCGGCGCTGCAACACGCGCTGCGCGCACTGCGACGTCGTCCACACGCGCGCGGACGGACTCGAACCCGAGCTGATCGAGCGGCTCTTCGACGAGGTCGGCTGGGGCTCGATGGAGATCATGCCGTTCGCGGGCGGCGAGCCGACGCTCGGACCGATCGAGCTCTTCGCGCGGCTCGCGCGCCGCCACAACCAGTTCCTGAACTTCATCACGAACGGCCTGCTCTTCGATCGCGCGTACTACCGCTCGATCGCCGACGTCACCGCGCGCGTGCACTTCTCGCTGCACTCGCACCACAAGGACGTGCAGGAGCGCGTGATGCCTGGCGTGCCGTTCGAGACGCTCGTGCGCAACATCGCCGACGCGGCCGACGTCGCGCGCGGGACCGGGGCGCAGATCCTGTGCGGCCTCGTCGCGATCGACTGGAACGTCGGCGAGCTCGCGGACTACGTGCGCTTCGTGCACGAGCTCGGCGTGCGCCGCGTCGTGTTCCAGAAGCTCTACCCGTGGTCGAGCGCGGGCCAGCGCATCGGTTCGGCCGCGCGCCGCGCGCCGGAAGAGGTCCGCGCGCACGTGCGCCGCGCGCTCGACGTCGCACTCGAGCTCGGCGTGTTCGTCGAGTCGAACCTCGACGACGCGCACGGCGATCCGCGGATGCAGAACCCGCAGAACAGCCCGTTCGACGTGCTGCAGGACAATGCGGGCGTCGTCGAGCTGTTCCAGCCCGGCTTCTGCATCTCGACCGCGATCACCGCGATCGTCGAGCACGACGGAACGGTGCTGCCGTGCTGTCGCGACCACATCGTGCTCGGCAACCTGCGCGAGTCGAGCTTCGGCGAGCTGTGGAACGGCCCGCGGATGCAGGCGCTGCGGACTTCGTTCTTCGAGCGGACGCCGAGCGACTACTGCCGCCGCTGCATGGCGTTCTACAACGGCCACGCCTGAGGCGCGGCGCGCGCCGCCGCGCGGCTCAGGCGAGGATCTCGGTCGCCACGCGCCCGTGCACGTCCGTGAGCCGGAAGTCGCGGCCCGCGTGGTTGAACGTCAGCCGCTCGTGGTCGAGCCCGAGCAGGTGCAGGATCGTCGCGTGCCAGTCGTGCATCGACAGCTTCCCCTCGACCGCCTCGATGCCGTTCTCGTCGGTCGCGCCGTGCGAGTAGCCGCCCTTCACGCCGCCGCCCGCGAACCACGTCGTGAAGCCCTTGTGGTTGTGGTCGCGGCCGTCGCCGTTCTGCGCGTACGGCGTGCGCCCGAACTCGCCGCCCCAGATCACGAGCGTGTCCTCGAGCAGGCCGCGCTGCTTCAGATCGCCGAGCAGCGCCGCGATCGGCCGGTCGACCTTGCGGCACGCCGCCGCGAGGTCGTTGCGCAGATTGCGGTGGTGATCCCAGCCGCCCTGGTGCACCTCGATGAAGCGCACGCCCTGCTCGGCGAGGTGCCGCGCGATCAGGCACTGGCGCGCGAACGCATCGGTGTCCGCGCCGCCGATCCCGTACGCGTCCTGCGTCGCCTTCGGTTCCTTCGACAGGTCGAGCAGCGCCGGCAGCTCGGCCTGCATGCGGAACGCGAGCTCGTAGCTCTCGATCACGCCTTCGAGCTCGTCGTTCTTCGGCTCGCGTTCGAGCGCCTCGCGATTGAGCTTCTGCAACAGGTCGAGCTGTTCGCGCTGCGCGGCGCGATCGAAGCGCGCGTTCTTGATGTTCGCGACGGGTTCGGCGTTGCGCCCGCCGCGCAGGTTCGCGATCGGCATCCCCTGGAACGTCGCGGGCAGGAAGGCCGAGCCGTAGCTCTGCGCGCTGCCGGCCGGCGGTCCGATCGTCACGAAGCCGGGCAGGTTCTGGTTCGCGCTGCCGAGCCCGTACAGCGTCCACGCGCCGAGCGACGGCCGCACGAACTGGAACGAACCGGTGTGCTGCATCAGCACCGCCTGCGCGTGCGCGGGCACGTCGGTCTGCATGCCGCGCAACAGGCACAGCTCGTCCGCGTGCGCGGCGAGCTGTGGGAACAGCGCGCTGATCCACAGGCCGCTCTTGCCGTGCTGCTCGAACTCCCACGGGCTCGCGAGCAGCTTCGCGCCCTGCCGGTAGCGCCCCGACAGCGTCTGGCCGTCGTGCTTGGCGAGCTCGGGCTTGTAGTCGAACGTGTCGACGTGCGACGGAGCGCCGCCCATCGCGAGCAGGATCACGCGCTTCGCACGCGCCTGGAACGGTGCGGCCGCCCGCGCGCGTCCGGCCAGCAGGCCGTTCAGCGCCAGCAGACCGAAGCCGAGCGTGGTCGCGCGGAGCGCGTCGCGGCGCGTGCAGCCGAGTTCGTGTTGGGTGTTCATCCGAGGTAGCGGAACTCCGCGCTCTGGAACAGGGTCTGCACGAAGGCCGACCACGCGTGGTGGCGCTTCTCGAGCACCTTCGCATCGGGCGCCGATTTCGCGCGCGGCTTCTTGTCGCCGCGGTTCTCCTTGCCCGCCGCCGGCTTCGCCGCGACCTCGAAGCCCGCGACGAACTTCTTCACCGCGGCGGCCTCGTCGCCGCGCGGCTCGCGCCCGAGCACGCGCACGAACGCCTGCGCGATCCGCTCGTCGTCGTCGGCGATCTCCGCGAGCAGCGCCTTCGCCAGCGCATCGCTCGCGTCGAGCACGCTGGCGTCGTTCATCAGGAACAGAGCCTGAGTCGCGACGTTCGTCTCCTCGCGCGTGCCCGTGACGAAGGACGGATCGGCCATGTCGAAGACCGCCAGCGCCTCGGGGACCTCGCCGCGCACGATCGGCAGGTAGACCGAGCGCACCGGCCGCGGCTCCTGCAGCAGCTTGATCACCGCGTCGTTGCGCACCTGCCCCTCGACGAAGTTGACGTTCGAACCCAGCGGCCGCGCGCGTTCGAGGCGGCCGGAGACGGCGAGCATCGAGTCGCGGATCGCCTCGGCCTCCAGGCGCCGCTCGGGAAAGCGCCACAGCGTCACGAGCTCGGGATCGCGCGCGACGCCGTTCGCCGTGTCGACCGCGGCGAGCCGGTACGCGTGCGACAGCGCGATGCGCCGCACGAGCTTCTTCGTCGACCAGCCGTCCTCGACGAAGGTCGCGGCGAGCCAGTCGAGCAACTGCGGGTGATCGGGCACCTGTCCGCTCGTGCCGAAGTTGTCCGCCGTCGGCACGATGCCGGCGCCGAACAGGTGCGACCAGACGCGATTGACCCACACGCGCGCGGTCAGCGGATTCGAAGG
>SCVU01000613.1 GCA_004296785.1 Planctomycetota bacterium | reverse complement strand
GCGACGGCGCGGCGGCGCGCCTGTTGTGCATGCCGCTCGCTCCGGGCCGGCAGCGCGTGCTCGAAGCGCTGCCGCTGTGGCACACGCTCCAGCGCGTGCCGCGCGCGGGCGAGCTCGGCGCCGACCTCGCGCGCGCGGTGCGCGAGGCGGCCGGCGTCGAGCGCGGCTGGAGCGTCCGGCACGAGCTGTGCGCGGCGGACGCCGTGCCGAGCGGCGCGCGCGCGTCGAGCTCGGTGCACGTCGCGAAGCTCGCGTGGCGCGATCGGATCGAGGCGCTCGCGCGCGGCACCTCCGCCGAGCGCGCGGCGGCCGCGCAGCACGCGCGCGCGTTCATGCTCGTCACCTCCGGTTCGGGCGCCGTCGTCTTGCAGACCGCGCAGCAGTACGCCGCGCACGACCTGCGGCCGATCGACCCGGACGACGCGCCGAGCGTGCCGGAGCCGGGGACGCTCGCGCTGCTCGCGATCGGCGCGGCGGCGCTCCTTTGGCTGCGGCTGCGCACGCGGGCCGCATGAAGCGCTGGCTGCTCCCGCTGCTCGTCGCCGCCGCGGCGTTTCCCGCCGCGCGCTGGTGGTACGAGCACGTGCGCTACGCGTCCGAGCAGCACGTCGAGGCGTGGGTCGCGCTGGGCAGCGCGGTGCTCGTCGTGCTCGGCACTCGGGCACCGACGCGCGAGCACTCGGCGTGGCCGTGCGCGGCCGCGCTGGGCGCGTACGCGCTCGCGTGGAGCGCCGACCTGCCGCTCGTCGGCTGCGCGGCGGCCGCGCTCGCGCTCGCGTGCGCGCTCTCGCGCGCGGCGCTCGATGCGCCGCTGCGCGTCGAGGTCGGCGCGCTGGCGCTCTTGTGCGTGCCCGTCGTGCCGCTGTTCCAGTTCCAGCTCGGCCACGCGCTGCGCGCGGCGACCGCGCGCCTCGCCGCGCTGTTGCTCTCGCCGATCGACGCCGCCGCGAGCGCGCAGGGCAGCGGCATCTGGTTCGACGGCCGCGCGGTGTGGGTCGACGAGCCGTGCAGCGGCCTGCGCGGACTGTGGGTCGGCGCGGTCGTCGCCGCCGCGAGCGCGCTCGTGCTGCACTTGCCGGCGCGGCGCACGCTCGCGCTGCTCGCCCTCGTGCTGCCGGCGTGCCTGCTCGCGAACGCGCTGCGCGCGGCGTCGCTCGCGCTGCTCGAGACGCGGCCGACCGCGGCGCCGCACTGGCTGCACTCCGGCGTCGGCCTGGTCATCGAGGGAGGCGCGTTCGCGCTGCTCGTGCTGCTCGCGCGGCGCTGGGCCGCGAGCGCGCGCGGGGACGGCGCTGCGCGCGGGACTCAAGGTGCGCGATGCGCGGCGTGACCGGCTGTGCGCTGGCACTCGTCGCGGCGCTCGCCGCTTCGCTCGCGCGGCCGCACGCGCGCGCACCCGAGCTCGCGACCGAGCCGGTCTGGCCGACCGAGCTCGACGGCCGCGCGCTCGTGCGCGAGCCGCTGACCGCGCGCGAGGAGCGGCTCGGCGCGGGCTTCGCCGGCGCGATCGCGCGCTTTGGCGACGGCGAGCGGCAGATCGTCGTGCGCTGGCTCGACGGCGCGGCGCGCGGGTATCACGGCGCGCTCGACTGCTACCGCGGACTCGGTTTCGAAGTGCGGCAGGTGCCGAACGAGCTCGACGCCGCGGGCCGCGCGTGGAGCCGCTTCGACGCGGCGCGCGGCGACGAGCGGCTCTCGATCCGCGAGCGCGTCGAGAGCGCCGACGGCGCGTCGAGCTGGACCGATCCGGCGGAATGGTTCTGGAGCGCGGCGCTCGGACGCGCGCGCGGGCCGTTCCGCGCGTGGCTCGTCGTCGAGCGGCCCTAGTACGCGTGCAGCGTGAGCAGCACGCCGTTCGACAGATCGAACCCGAGCGGCTGCGTCGCGCTCGGCCCGAGGATCGCCTGCAGCACGAGCTGCGCGCCGGCGAGGCTCGGATCGGAGGGCACGGCGATGGGCGCGCTCGTCCACTTGCCCCCGGCGCTCGTCGACACCGCCGCCAGCGGCAGCGCGCCCACCGGACTCACGTGGATGCTGCAACCGCTGCCGAGGAACCACGGCAGCGCCGGCGCGCCGACGAACACGAGGCCCGCGAGCCCCGCCCCCGCGTCCGTCATGCGCACGACCGTCGACGTGCCGAGCACCGGGTCGTCCGCGCTCAGCGCGGGCAGGTTGCCCGTCGCCGCGCAACCGGTTCCGAGCGGCTGGGCGGTCGCGCCGACGTTCGCGTAGTAGAGTTCGGCGCCCAGCGTGAAACTCGAGACCGCGACGTACAGCAGACCATCCGACAGCACGAACTCCGCCGGCTGCGAGTAGCTCGGGCCCGGCTGGAAATCGTCGTACATCTGCGTGCCGACGACCGTGCCGTCGCTGCTCCACGGTTCGCTGCCGTGCACGCCGTCGTTGCCGCTGAAGAAGACGCGGCGGCTGCCGACCGCGCGGATCGACGACACGCCGAAGCCCTGCCCGGCGAACCCGTGCAGGACTTGCGCGGCGCCTTGCGCATACACGCCGAGCTGCGTCGAGCTCGCGCCGAACGCGAAGAACAGGCGCTCCCCGACCGCGGTGAGCTCGGTCGGTGACGAGCTCGACGAACCCGCGGCGAGATTCGCGACGAGCGCGGTGCCGGCCGCCGTGCCGTCGCTGCGCCACAGCTCGCGTCCGGTCACGCCGTCGTCGGCCGTGAACAAGAGCTCGTCGGCGCAACGCGTGAAGCGCTGCGGATCCGAGCCTGCCGCGCCGGGCCGGATGTCGGCGACGAGCTGCGTGCCGGCGGTCGTGCCGTCGGTTCTCCACAGTTCGACGCCGGCGCC
>SCVU01000612.1 GCA_004296785.1 Planctomycetota bacterium | reverse complement strand
CGCGATCCGATCAGCTCGAGCGCGACCGGCGCGACCGCGCGGCGCGAATTGGATTCGGCGCGCGGCTCGTCGCGCGACGCAGAGCTCGAGCCCGCGTTCGCCGCGGCGTCGCGCGGCGCGTGCGCGTCGAGTCCCGAGCTCGCGAGCGCGAGTTGCGCGCTCGGTTGCGGCGCTGCGAGCTCCCCGACGCGCGCGGCCGTCGGACTCGCGGCCGACGGCGCAGCCGGATCCGCACGCGACAGGAAGAGCGCGGCGACGATCGCGACGACGACCAGCGCGGTCAGTGCGATCGAAATCCTCGTGCGTACCATCGCCATCTCCGCGGTCAGCGTAACGCCGCGCGCCGAATGCGAGGTCACGTCGGCGTCACCCGCGTTCGGAATGCGCAAGGTCGTATCCGCGTCCACGGCGGCGCCGCTACCCTGATGCCCCCATGACCGCACTCGCGCGCGCTCGAATCGTCCCGTTCGCCCTGCTCGCCGCCCTCCCGATCCTGCACGCGTGTCGCCTCGCGGCGCCCGCGAAGTCCGCCGAGCCCAAGCACGCGGCCGCGCCGGAGAAGCCTGCGCCGCAGCCGCAAGCGACCGCGCCGACCGGCGCGCTGACGCTCGAGCAGTGCTTCGGCATGGGCGCGAAGTTCGCCCCGCCCGCCGGCCACTTCCTCGGCTGGCTGTCGGCCAACGAGTACCTCGCGTACGTCGAGCTCGACGGCGCGGCGCCGGCGCCGGGCGCGGGAGCTGGCGCGAATGCGAGCGCCGGCGCCGGCTCGCCGAACGCGAAGCCGCACAAGCGCATCTGCGCCGTCGACCTCGCGACCGGCAAGCGCCGCGCGCTGTTCGATCCGAAGGAACTTGAAACGGCGCTCATCGCGGCCGGCCTCGGCGCGGACGATGCGAGCCGGCTCGCCAACGCGTCGCGCCAGGACTGGTCGGACGACCACGCGCGCATGCTCTTCAACGCGGCGGACGACCTGCTGACCTGGTCGCCCGGCTCCGCGAAGGCCGCGCGCCTGACGCAGGACGCGAAGGAAGAAGTCGGCGAGGCGTTCTCACCCGACGGCCGCTGGGTCAGCTTCGTGCGCGACTGGAATCTGTGGATCGCGCCCGCCGCCGGCGGCGACGCGCGCGCGCTGACGACCGCGGGCCACGAGAACCTGCTGCACGGCCGGCTCGACTGGGTGTACCAGGAGGAAATCTACGGCCGCGGCAACTTCGGCGCGTACTGGTGGTCGCCCGATTCGCGCCGCATCGCGTTCCTCGTGCTCGACGAGAGCCAGGTGCCGACGTACACGATCACCGACGACCGCACGACGCAGCCGGAGTTCCAGGACTGGCGCTACCCGAAGGCCGGCGCGCCGAATCCGAAGGTCGAGCTGCACGTCGTCGACGTCGAGAGCGGCGCCACGCGCAAGGCCGACCTGTCCGCGACGAGTTCCGGTCTGCGCGTCGACGATCTGCTGATCTCGCGCGTGTCGTGGACGCCCGACGGCCGCGAGGTCGTGATGCAGTTGCAGGACCGCGTGCAGTCGAAGATCGAGCTCGCGGCGGCCGACGCCTCGACCGGCGCGCTGCGCACGATCCTCGTCGACGCGAGCAAGACGTTCCTCGAGCCCGTCGACGGCATGGAGTGGCTCGACGACGGCGCGCGCTTCGTGTGGCCGAGCGAGCGCGACGGCTGGCGGCACCTGTACCTGCACGAGCGCGACGGCAAGCTCGTGCGGCGCCTGACCGAGGGCGAGTGGGAAGTCGACGCGGTGCTCGGCGTCGATGCCGCGCGCGGCTGCGTGTGGTTCGTCGGCGACCGCGACGACGTCAAGGGCGCGCAGCTGTACCGCGTGCCGCTCGCCGGCGGCTCGATCGCGCGCGTCAGCGAAGGCGCGGGCACGCACGCGCCGCAGCTCGCGCCGGATTTCGGCCACTGGTACGACTTCTCGAGCTCGATCGCGTCGCCGGGCCGCGCCGAGCTGCGCAACGCCGACGGCACGTTGCTGCGCGAGCTCGCGTCGATCTCGCGCGCGCCGGCCGACGCGGTCGGCTTCCGCGACTGGAAGCTCGTCAAGGTGAAGACGCGCGACGGCTTCGCGATGGAGGGCATGTTGCTCGAGCCCGCGAATCGCGAGGCGGGCAAGCGCTACCCGGTCGTGTGCCACACGTACTCGGGCCCGCACTCGCAGACGGTCGTCGACCGCTGGCAGGGCTTCAACGGCTGGTGGCACCAGTTCCTCGCGCAGCAGGGCTACGGCGTGTGGATCTGCGACAACCGCTCGGCCTCGGGCCGCGGCCTCGTGTCGATGGACGGCGTGCACAAGAAGCTCGGCGCGCAGGAGCTCGCGGATCTCGAGGACGGCCTGGATTGGTTGGCGAAGCTCGACTGGGTCGACGCCGAGCGCATCGGCCTGTGGGGCTG
>SCVU01000611.1 GCA_004296785.1 Planctomycetota bacterium | reverse complement strand
GGACGGAGAGAGTGCGGCCGCGCGAGGTGCTCGCGCACCTCGATCGCGCGGCCCCACCCCAATCCGCTCGAGGACCGGCCGCCATGCACCCCCGCACCGCGCTCACGCTCGCTCCCCCCGTTCTCCTCTCGTCCACGCTCGTCGCGCAGAAGACGATGACCGTCAGCAAGCCGACGCAGGACGGCACCGAGACGATCTCCGTCACGATCAAGGACGGCACCAAGCCGAGCGAGGACTTCACGGTCACGGTCGAGATCAAGAAGAAGACCGGGGCCAAGGACACGACGAAGGAACAAAAGGCGACGGCGATCGCCGAGGCCCTCGATGCCGACGCGCGCCTGAAGGCGAAGGCAACGGGCGACAAGATCAAGGTCGAGGCCGAGGGCGCGACCGTGAAGCTGAGGACGCTGTCGAAGACCAACAACTCGGCCGAGGCCGTCGACAAGGTCACCGCGGCGATGGCCGAGGGTCCGCAGGAGTTCGAGATGAGCTGCGTCGCGCTGGACGCGGACCTGGTCGGCGTCGACGGCGACGGCGCCGCATCCGCGCTGCGCGTCGGAACCGCGCGCGGCACGGTCGAGGTGCTGTTCGCCGACGTCGCCGGCGTGGAGGAGGCAGTGTCGCTCGCCGCAGAGGGTCTGACGCAGCTCGGCGTGCCCGTGACGATGAGCGACACGGGCGCGTTCAGCTTCCCGATCGACGCGGAACTCGACCAATACATGCTGTACGGCTGCACCGAGCCGAACGCCGCGCAATCCAATGCGCTCGCCAACCTCGACGACTGAGCTCGGCGCGCGCGGGGCGGTCCCCGTGACGCAGCAGTGCCGCGGAGCTAGGCTCTAGCAGCCCTGCTCACCCTCACGGTCCGCTTCGGAAGGCAACGATGGCTCAGTCGACCTCTGAACTTCCGCTCCAGCTCATCGACAGCGTCGTGATCCGCTTCGCCGGAGATTCCGGCGACGGCATGCAGATCACGGGCAGCCAGTTCACGCACACGGCGGCGCTGTTCGGCAACGACCTCGCGACGTTCCCCGACTTCCCGGCGGAGATCCGCGCGCCTGCCGGCACGCAGCCCGGCGTCTCCGGCTTCCAGATCCGCTTCGCGGCCTCCGACATCCACACGCCGGGCGACGCGCCCGACGTGCTCGTCGCGATGAACCCCGCGGCGCTCGCGGTGAACATCAAGGACCTGAAGCCCGGCGGCACCGTCGTCGTCAACACCGGGCAATTCGGCGACGCGGATCTCGCGAAGGCGAAGCTCACGTCGAATCCGCTGAAGGATCACTCGCTCGACGCCTACCGCGTGATCGAGGTCGACATCAACAAGCGCGTGATCGAAGCGCTGCAGGGCTCGACGCTCTCGCCGAAGGAGGTCCAGCGCTGCAAGAACTTCTACACGCTCGGCCTGATGTACTGGCTCTACAACCGCGACCTCGAGCCGACGCTGAAGTGGCTCTCGGAGAAGTTCGCGAAGGAGCCGGCGATGGTCGAGGCGAACCAGAAGGCGCTGCGCGCCGGGTACAACGCCGGCGACATCCACGAGCTGTTCCAGGGCCGCTACGAAGTGCCGCGCTGCGAAGTGCTGCCGGCGGGCACGTACCGCAACATCATGGGCAACCAGGCCGTGTCGCTCGGCTTGATCGCGGGCGCCGAACTCGCGGGGCTCAAGATCTTCATCGGCTCGTACCCGATCACGCCGGCCTCGCCGATCCTCGAGACGCTGGCGAGCTACAAGCACTTCGGCGTGCTGTCGATGCAGGCCGAGGACGAGATCGCGGCCGTGTGCGCGGCGATCGGCGCGTCGTACGCGGGCCATCTCGGCGTGACGTCGACCTCGGGCCCGGGCCTCGCGCTCAAGCAGGAGGGCATCGGCCTCGCGATCGCGATCGAGCTGCCGCTCGTGATCGTCGACGTGCAGCGCGGCGGTCCGTCGACCGGCCTGCCGACGAAGACCGAGCAGGCGGACTTGCTGCAGGCCGTGTTCGGCCGCAACAGCGAGGCGTGGCTGCCCGTCGTCGCGTGCGCGACGCCGTCCGACGCGTTCGAATGCGCGGTCGAGGCGTGCCGCATCGCGGTGCAGTACATGACGCCGGTGATCCTCTTGTCCGACGGCTACATCGCCAACGGCTCGGAGCCGTGGCGCCTGCCGAAGATCGAGGACCTGAAACCGTTCCCCGCGTCGTTCCGCACCGAGCTCGAGAACTTCCTGCCGTACGACCGCAACGCCGATCTCGCGCGACCGTGGGTCAAGCCCGGCACGCCGGGGCTCGAGCACCGCGTCGGCGGTCTCGAGAAGGCGCACCTCACCGGCCACATCTCGTACGACGCCGAGAACCACGAGTTCATGGTCAACATGCGCGCCGCGAAGGTGATGAAGGTGCGCGACTCGATCCCGACGCCGCAGGTTCACGGCCCGCAGAAGGGGAAGGTCCTGATCCTCGGCTGGGGCTCGACCTACGGCTCGATCTGGGGCGCGCAGGAGAAGCTCGCCGAGGAGGGCCTCGAAGTCGCGCGCATGCACCTGCGCCACGTGTGGCCGCTGCCGCACGGGCTCGCCGAGATCTTCGCGCGCTACGAGACGGTGCTCGTGCCCGAGATGAACCTCGGTCAGCTCGTGCGCCTGCTGCGCAGCGAGCTCCCGGGCGTGAACTTCCAGTCGTACCCGAAGGTGCAGGGCCAGCCGTTCCGCGTGCACGAGCTGACCGCGAAGGTGAAGCAACTGCTCGGTCGCTGAGCGCGAATTCGCAGAGCACAACCCGCAACGAGATCACGGAGCTCCTCCCATGCCCGACGACATCGTTCCGACCACGACCGCGCCGAAGCCCGCGCCGCTCGACAAGAAGGCGTACAAGTCCGACCAGGAAGTGCGCTGGTGTCCGGGCTGCGGCGACTACTCGATCCTGAACGCGGTGCAGCAGCTGCTCGCGACGCTCGGCGTGCCGCGGCACCAGCTGTGCTTCGTCAGCGGCATCGGCTGCTCGAGCCGCTTCCCGTACTACATGAACACGTACGGGCTGCACTCGATCCACGGCCGCGCGCCGGCGTTCGCGACGTCGATCAAGACCGCCAATCCCGACTTGCAGGTGTGGCTCGCGACGGGCGACGGCGACGGGCTGTCGATCGGCGGCAACCACATGCTGCACATGCTGCGGCGCAACGTCGACGTGAAGGTGCTGCTGTTCAACAACCAGATCTACGGCCTGACGAAGGGCCAGTACTCGCCGACCTCGCCGCCGGGCCTCAAGACGAAGACGTCGCCGATGGGTTCGGTCGACCGCGCGGTCGATCCGATCCGCTTCGCGCTCGGCTGCGGCGCGACGTTCATCGCGCGGACGATCGACACGCACCAGAAGCACATGCTCGCGGTGCTCGAGGCCGCGGCGAAGCACAAGGGCACCGCGTTCGTCGAGATCTTCCAGAACTGCGTGATCTTCAACGACGGGTGCTTCGACGACGTGATCGAGCGCAGCGTGCGCGACGACAAGACGGTCGACCTCGTGCCGGGCAAGCCGCTGGTGTTCGGCAAGCAGCTCGACAAGGGCGTCAAGATCGACGCGGCCGAGGCGCGCGTGGTCACGGCGGCGGAGGCGACGCCGTGGGATCCGAGCACGCGCTCGGCCGCGGGCGCGTTCGTGCTGTCGGAGATGGCCGAGCAGCCGGGCAATCCGACGCCGATCGGGATCTTCCGCTCGATCAGCGCGCCGACGTTCGACGAGGGGATGAACAAGCAGGTGCAGACGGCGATCGCCAAGCGCGGCGCCGGCAAGCTGAAGGACCTGCTCTGGACCGGCGACATGTGGGACGTGAAGTGAGCTCGCGCTCGCGAGCGCGCAGCGCGACCGCCGTGCTCGCGTGCGGCGTGCTCGCGCTCGGCGCGCTCGGCAGTGCCTGCCAGTCGACCGTCATCGGCCTCAAGGAGAAGCTCGGCATCCCCAAGCGCGAGCAGCTCGTCGCGCGCGTCGAGGACGGCCGCGAGGCGCAACTCGACGCGAAGCAGGAGTTCCAGGACGCGCTCGCCGCGTTCAAGGCCGCGACCGGGTTCAAGGGCGGCGATCTCGAGGACCTCTACGAGGATCTGAAGGACCGCCAGGAGGCCTGTGCCTCGGGCGTCGAGGAAGTCGGCGACCGCATCGATGCGATCGAAGGTGTGGCGACCGCGCTGTTCCGCGAGTGGAAGGAAGAGATCGCGCAGTACCAGTCGGTCGAGCTCGCGGCGAAGTCGAAGGCGCAGCTCGCCGACACGCAGCACCGCTACCAGGGCCTGATCTCCGCGATGCGCAACGCCGAGGCGGGGATGGAGCCGGTGCTCGCGGCCTTCAAGGACCGCGTGCTGTTCCTCAAGCACAACCTGAACGCGATGGCGATCGCCTCGCTGGACAAGGACCTCGGCGCGATCGAGAGCGACGTCGAGCGGCTCGTGAAGGAGATGGAGCGCTCGATCGCCGAGGCGGATGCGTTCATCAAGAGCATGGACGGCGGCGCATAGCCCGGGCGCCGAGCTCGCAACGCTGCGCGAGCGCGGTTGACGCCGTTCGGAGACCGGGTAGTTTGAGAGGCGCACGTCGAGCGGCGCATGCCGCGCCGCGACGCGTCCGGAGGAACTCGCCATGTTTCGCTACTCGCGCTGGCTGTCCGTTCCATTGCTCGCCATCGCCGCTCCACTCGCGAGCGCGAACACGTTGACCGTCGGGCCCGCCGGAAGCGGCGCAACGTACACCGACATCCAGCCCGCCGTGGACGCTGCGGCGCCGGGTGACACGATCCTCGTGCTCCCAGGCTTCTACGGCAGCTTCGCGGTGTCCAAGCCGATTCACGTCACGGGCGCGGGCAGCAGCCTCATCCCCGGAACGACGACGTTCGTGCTCGGGACCGCGGAAGTGCTGGGCTTGCCGCCGGGTGCCGGCGCAAGCATCGGCGGCATGCGCGTGACGACGGGGCCGATCCGCCTCGCGGGCAATCAAGCGCCAGTCGAGCTGTTCGATCTCCCCAACGCGATCTCGATCGAGCATTGCGATCGCGTGCTCATCGCCGACGCGAGCCTCGGCTGGCTGACGGTCGCGTCGTCGACGGTCTGGCTCGCGGGGGCTTCGCTCGACGGCGGCAACGGCCAGAACTGGGGGCCCTGCTCGTTCGTTCCTCCGAGCGGCCTCGCGCCCGGTCGTCCGGCGATCGACGCGACGAATGCGGTCGTCTATCTCGCGGAGACCTCCGTGCGCGGCGGCAACGGTGCTTCGTGCCAGACGCTCGGGTTCTCCAGCTACGGTCCGGCGGGTCCGGCGGTTCGTTCCGTGGGCTCGGTGATTAAGCACGTCGGCGGCCCCGGCAGTCTGGTGGCTCCTGGAGCGAACACGACCCTCGGATCGGCGCCGCCGACTCTGTC
>SCVU01000610.1 GCA_004296785.1 Planctomycetota bacterium | reverse complement strand
AGCCGGTGCATCGGCTGCGATCCAGCGCTCGAGCTCCGCGCGTCGCCAGAGCGTACGACGACCGAACCGCAGGGGCGCAGGCACTCGGCCGCTTGCATGCAGCTTCCACCACGTCGCGCGACCGACGCCGAGAAGTGCCGCAGCGGCGCGCGCGTCGACGAGCAGTGCCGTGCAGCCGTCTGCAGCGGAGTGTGCCGCGGCGTCGGTACCGGTGGCGGGCCCTGTCGCCGCCGCGCCGGCGTCCCGCGGAACACGCGTCCCGTCGAGGTTGCTGCTAGGAACGTCCACGCGACGAACCTCCATGCGCCGCGGAAGCGGCGCGCTTGCGCAACAGTCGTTCGACGGTCGGAAGGTGGAACAACAGCCGTTGGCCTGCGCGCAGGTGCGGCAGGCGACCGGCAGCAGCTTCTTCGCGAAGCCAGCGCGCGGGAACGCTGAGTGTTCGCGCGGCGACGGCAGTCGGGACGAGGCGATCGGCGGCAGTGACCATGCCGCCAACGTCGTCTATGTCGCGGCGGAGTTACGCCCCGTATGCGCAACGCATCCGCAACTTATCCGCGCCTGCGAGCGGGGGCGTCGAACGGGAAGTAGTAGCCCTTGCGCCGGACGTTCTTCAGGCCCCACGCCTTCAGCGCTGGAACGATGCGCGTGCGGAACGCCGACTCTTCGATCGCCTTGCGCGTCCGCTTGTAGAACTCTTCGCACGCGCGCGATCCGAGCATGCAATCGTGCGGTCCCTGCTCGAGGAAGATGTCGCGGAAGCGCTGCTGATCGTCGGTCAGCGGAGGCAGGTTGGGGTTGGGCGGAGGTGGCGCCTTCTTCGCCGCAGCAGCGTTGGCGAGGTCGGCGTCTCGCTTGAAGAGTCGGAGTCGTTGTCCGTGCTGGGCGAGAGTCGCCGCGACGGTTGCGATCTTCGGCGGAACCAGAAGCTCGGCGCGCGCGTCACCGCCCGATCGGTTCGCCATCGCCCACTGAGCCCATCGGTCGAGTACCTCGATTGCTTCGCGTGCCTTGACGCGCAGCGCGCGCAGTTCGGTCGCGGAGACTAGATCGTCGACAGTCGACCCGGCGACGAGAACGAGGCCGAGGAACTGGTTGAGGAACAGGTCGGCATCAGCAACGATACGACCGCCCCGCGGGCCTCGAGAGCGGAACACCAGTGCGAGCGCCTTGGCCGGGTTCGATAGGGCGAGGCCAACGGATTCCGCCGGAGACACGGCGATCTGTGGTGCCAAGAGCATCCCGCCCGTGCCGACGCCGCGCGCGAGCTTCTTGCGCGGCTCCGCGCCATCCGAATCCGGTAGCGTCACAGCCACCAGCGGCCGCCTCGGGTCCTCCGCGAGCAGCGGCGAGAGCTTGCCGGTGCCCGCCTTCACCGCGGAGAGTGTCGGGCTCCGCGGCACGTCGGGATCAACCCGCGTGCCCGTTCGCTTCTGCGGCTTCGCACGTTTGGTCTTCCGCTTCGGGCTCACGCACACATGCTGGCGTGTACGAGTGTGCCGCTCCAGTGGGCCGGTGCAGCGTGCAGCGTCGCCCGGCAGCCTCGCCCGTTGCGGCCGCGAGCGCCGCGACTGAATCGGTGCATCGCCGCGCGTGCGGGCCGCCGGACGGCGCGCGTCTGGCTTGCTCGACGCGGCCAGCTAGCCGTTGAACCGATGTTGTCGCCGCGGCGGCCTCGACCTCGTGGGACGCGACGGCCAGCCGGATTGGTACTCTCCGGGGACGGACGCCGCATTCGGACCCGCTCGCTTCGGGACCCCGCACCGGCACCCCAGATCAGGCATGAAGGTCCTCGCGCTGAATCCAGGGAGTTCGTCACTCCGCTTCAAGCTGGTGAGTGTCGCCCAGCACGAGGCAGGTCGCGAGCACGCCTGCTTGGCATCGGGCTCGATCGCTTCGATCGGACCGCACGCGCGTG
>SCVU01000609.1 GCA_004296785.1 Planctomycetota bacterium | reverse complement strand
GGAGCCGGTACACGTGCTGCTCGCGCGCGCGTACGCGGCGAGCGGATCGAGCGAGCAGGCGCGCGCGGTGCTCGAGCAGTACCTGCGCGACGCGCCGGAGGGGAAGTGGGCGGAGGCGACGCGCGCCGAGCTCGCGAAGCTGCCGCGCACGGAGCCGCTGCCGGAAGCGCCGTCGAAGGGCTGAGCTAGTCGCGCTTCACGAGCGGCTCGGTGCCGCCGAGCGCCTTGTACTTCGCGTACGCGTCCTCGGCCGCCTTCGACTCGCCGTTGCGCAGCGCGTTGCGCGCCGCGAACAGGTGTATGCCGATCAGCTTCGGATCCTCGGCCGCCTTCGTCTCGAGCAGCGGCAGCAAGTCGGTTTCCGCCGCCGCCCAGTCGAGCTCGAGCCACGCGAGCAGCCCGCGGTTGTAGCGCGACTTGAGATCCGTCGGATCGCACTCCAGCGCCTTCGTCCACGCCGCGCGCGCGCCGCTCGCGTCGCCGGTCAGGCGCCGCGCCTCGCCGAGGTGGAACCAGCCGCGGCAGAACTCCGGCGCCAGCGCGACGAGCTCGTCGAGCACCGCGCGCGCCTTCGCGTAGTCGCGCACCTGCATCCAGCACGACGCGAGCCCCAGGCGCGGCAGCGGCTCGCGCGGCTGCTCGCGGATCTGCCGGCGCCGCGCGTCGAGGTACGCACGCCACCCGCGCGCCTCCTGCTCGATCACCGCGTAGCGCTCGGCGCCCGGCTGGTCGCCGCGCGCGCGCGCCGCCTCCGACAACAGGTGCCACGCGATCGCGACGTCCGGGTGCAGCGGGTCGAGCTCGAGGAAGCGCTGCGCGAGCTTCCCCGCCTTGCCCGCCTCGCCGTCGCGCGCGTACGCGCGCGCCGCGAGCAGCCACGATTCCGGGAAGTTCGCGTGCTTGATCTGCACCGAGCGCCCCTCGGCTGTGCTCGCGCTGGTCAGGATCGCGTAGACGGCGTCGTGGTCGTCGCGCTCGAGCGCGAGGCGCGCGCGCTCGATCTCGGTCCAGCCGCGCTCGGGCTCCGGGTAGCGCTCGGGCGCGAGCAGCGCCGCGGTCTCGGCGCCGCGGCCGCGCGCGACGAGCGCGCGCGCGACGAGCGCGGCGGCCTCGGAGTCGCGCTCGAGCGGGCCGCCGAACTGGACCAGCGGCAGGCCGGCCTCGATCACCGCGTTCCACAGGCCGAGCTCGTCGAGCTCGCGCCAATCCGCGATCGCGCGCGCGTGCTCGGCGCTGCGCTGCGGCCGCGCGATCGGCTGCGCGGACGGCCGCGAGGCGGCCAGCTCGGCCGCGAGCTGCTGCGTGCGCGGAGCGGACGGCTCCTGTGCGCGCGCGGACGAGGTTCCGGCGAGCGCCGGGAATGCGACGAGCGCGGCGAGCGCGGCGAGTCTCATGGCAGCGGCGCCTCCTTGACGATCCCGCGTCCCTCCTCGATCCACAGCCGCCGGTCGCACGCGCCGCCCTCGATGTGCTCCGTTGCGCCCGACGGCCAGCGCACCTCGAGGCCGTCGAAGCGCGTGCGCGCGCCGAGGCCGAAGTACAGCTCGGGCGCCGAGCTCGACTGGTAGCCGACCGACGTGTAGAGCTGGCTCGCCAGCGCGCGCTCGTCGCCGTCGACGATCACGCGCACGCGCGCGCCGAGCTCCTGTCCGCGCGACGCGAGCCGCACGCACAGCCGGTGATTCGCGCGCGAGCCGGCGTAGATCCCAAGCTGCGCCGGCCCGTCGATGCTCGTCAGCACGACGTCGAGCCAACCGTCGCCGTCGAGATCGCCGACCGCGCTGCCGCGCGTCCCGAGCGCGCTGCCGAGCAGCGAACCCTCGACGCGCGCTGTCTGCCGCTCGACCTTCTTGCCCGGCACGACGCGCCACAGCGCCGGCGCCTGGCCGTAGCTCGTGTCGGTGCCCGCGGCGTCCGCCTGCGGATACACGTGGCCGTTCGCGCTGAACAGCTCGAGCCAGCCGTCCGCGTCGAAGTCCGACAGGTGCACGCCCCACGACAGCAGGCGCCGCGTCTCGGCGTTCAGGCCGAGCTTCCACGTCAGGCAGTGGAACGGGCCGAGGCCGTCGCCCGACTTCGCGCGCACGCCGGCGTACAGCTGCGTCGGCTGATCGGAGAAGTTCGTCACCGCGAAGTCGGAGCGCCCGTCGCGGTCGACGTCGGCGAACGCGACGCCCATGCCCGCGTACGCGGCGCCTTCGGTGCTGACCGCGACGCCGAGCTCGCGCGCGCGATCGACGAGCACGCCGCGGCCGTCGTTCACGAGCAGCAGGTTCGGCGAGCTGTCGCAGATCGCCGCGACGTCGGGATCGCCGTCGAGATCGAGGTCCCACGCGCCGACGGCGAGCGTGTAGCCGGGAACGTGGCCGGGCAGCCGCGCGCTCGACACGTCCTCGAAGGTCGCGTCGCCGCGGCCGCGCAGCACGCGGTCGGGCTGCGGCACCATGCCGAGCGGGCCGCAGAACACCGCGAGCTCCTTCCACTCGCACTTCACGGCGAGCGAGCCGTCGCCGAGCTCGCCGACCGCCGGCGCGACCGGGTCGAGCTCGAGGTACTGGCCCGCGTACACGTCGAGCGCGCCGTCGAGATCGAGGTCGGCCAGTGCGATCGAGCTCGTCCACCACGGCGCATGACCGGCTTCGCGCGGCGCGCCGATCGCCAGTCGCGCATGCGGCGCGAGCGCGGGATCGGGCATCAATCCGTCGCCGTCGCGGCGCACGAGCTTGCCGTCGCGTTGCACGAGCGCGACGAGATCGCCGTACGCGCCGGCGACGAGATCCGCCGAGCCGTCGCCGTCGAGATCGCCGCTCGCGAGTCCGGTCCACCAGCCCGCGAGCCCGGGGCCGCTCGCACGCGCGAACCGCGCGCTGCCGTCGTTCTCGAACACCTCGAGGTCCGCGCCCGGCCCGGTCAGCGCCTGAGCGAGCGTCGCGAGTCCCTGCGCGAAGACGGCGTCGTAGTCGCCGTCGTCACCGAGGTCGAGCAGCGCGACGCCGGCTCCGTTCGCCTCGAGGATCGTCGCCTTCTCGGGCCCGCCCGAGCGATTCGCGTAGTCGAGGCCGCGCGCTTTGGCGACGTCGGCGAAGTCGATCGGCTCGCGCACGGGTGCGGGAGCGTCGGCGGCGTTCGACGCCGCGTTCGACTTCGCGCTCGACGGCGCGTTCGACGCCGAGTTCGACGCCGCAGCACCGGCCGGAGCATCCGCGCGCGGATCGCCGGGCGGCGCCGCATCGTCGCCGCAGCTCGCGCACGCGAGCGCGACGATCAGGGCCAGGCTCGCGCGCTCTCGCATCAGCTCTTCGCGGCGGCGAGTTGCGTCGCGATCCGCTTCTCGAAGATCGCGACGAGCGCGCGGCCGCGCTCCGTCCGCTCGGCCGCCCACTGCGCGTTCTGGAACGCGAACGGCGAGAAGTCCTGGCGGTAGCGCTCGACGTAGGGCTTGACCTTCGAATACAGCAGCAGGCCTTCGCCGCTGTTCTCGACGAGGTACTCGGCGTGGACGATCGAGTGGCGGCCGAGGCCGTACACCATCTCCCAGTAGCTCGACATCTGGCGCCACGCGGCGTTGTGCGGGTGCTTCGGCTGCGCGATCGACAGCAGGTCGTCGTACGAGCGCGGCAGGAAGTCGAAGCTGATCGTCTTGCGCGACTCGCGCGTCACGGCTTCGCGGCGCATCTCGTACAGGCGCAGCACGAGCTCGGCGTCGCGATGGTCGGGTGTCGTTTGGCTCATGGGGGAGACCAGCGTACGGAGCGGACGCACGGGCGTCAGCGGGAGTTCGCC
>SCVU01000608.1 GCA_004296785.1 Planctomycetota bacterium | reverse complement strand
GCTCTTCCGATCTTGAACGGCCTGTGGATCTCGGTCGCGCTGTTCCTCGTCGTCGCGTTCGCGATCGTCGCGATGAGCACGCTGTACGTCGAGCCCGACGACTCGCGCGCGCTGCGGATGATCGGCCCGCGCTACTTCAAGTTCCTGCTGTGGTGCGCGGGGATCGTCGGCGTCATGTTGCTCGTGCAGAAGCTGTTCCTCGACGTCGACGGCTGAGCGCGACCACGGCTGAACCGGACGCGCGCTCACTCGCGGCGGTAGAGCCCTCCCGGCAGTCGCCGGACGCGGCCGGCGAGTTCGAGCTCGACCAGCTCGACGAGCACCTCCGACAGCGGGCGATTCGCGCGCTCGCGCAGCTCCTCGGCGCTCAGCGTCTCGCCGACGAGCAGCGCGAGCAGTGCGGATTCGGGCGGCGCGTTCGCTCCGCTCGTCGCGCCATCCGCCGTCGCCGCGTCCGTCGTCGCGGTGGACTGACCCGGCGACGCAAGCCCGAGCTCGCGCACGATCTCCTCGGGATCCTCGACGAGCAGCGCGCCTTCGCGAAGCAGCCGATGACACCCGCGCGCCATCGGATGGTCGATCCGCCCCGGCAGCGCGCCGACCTGCTTGCCCTGATCGATCGCCCAGCGCGCGGTGATCAGCGAGCCCGATGCGTACGCGGCTTCGACGACGAGCACGTACTGCGCGAGCCCGGCGATCAAGCGATTGCGCAGCGGGAAGAAGTGTCTGCGCGGCGCCGTGCCCGGCTCGAACTCCGACAGCAAGAGCCCGTTCGCCACCATCCGCTCGACCAGCGGCGACGCCGGCCACGGTTGATCGACGCCCGAGCCCAACACCGCGATCGTCGCACCGCCGACCTCGAGCGCCGCTTCGTGCGCCGCGTGGTCGACGCCGCGTGCGAGCCCGCTGACGATCACCGCGCCGGCCGTCGCGAGCGCGCGCGCGAACCGCGCCGCCTGCGCCTGTCCGTACGGCGTCGGCGCGCGCGTGCCGACGATCGCGACGCACGGCCGCCAGCGCAGCAGCTCGTGTCGCCCGCGGATCCACAGCTCGCGCGGCGCGCCTTCGATGTGGTCGAACTCCGGCGGCCACAGCGAATTGCCGGGGACCAAGCGCAGCGGCGGGGCGCCTGCAAGCGGCGCGGGGGCGAGTGTCGGGCTCACACGTCCCTGGATGCGCGCGCGGCCGAACGGTGGCGGGAAAACTGGGAACTCGCGCCGCACAAGTGCACGCTCTAGCGCAAGCGGCGCGCGCCGCGTCGGGCGCGCCGGAGATCCAAAGGCTCGAGGAGGGTTCGACGATGATGCGGATGTGGTTGGCCGGACTGCTCGGTGGGATCGCGATGTTCGCGTGGGGGGCGATCGCGCACATGGCGATTCCCGTCGGCAAGATGGGGATCTCGCTCCCACCCGCAGAAAAGGAAGCAGCGATCGGAGCGGTGCTGAAGGACGCGTTCCCCGAGGCCGGCTACTACATGTACCCGCGCATGGAGGGGTTCCCGAACGAGACGCGGGAGCAGATGGACGCGTGGGGAGTCAAGGCGAAGGCCGGCGCGCAGGGGTGGCTGCTCGTGCACCCCGGCGGCGTCGACCACGACCGCGACTTCGGCAAGCAGCTGACGATCCAGTTCCTCACCTGCGTCGCGTGCAGCCTGCTGACGACGTTCCTGCTCGCGTCCGCCGTCGGGTTGCAGGGCTACGTCTCGCGCGTCTACTTCTGCACGATCCTCGGCGTCGCCGCGTTCCTCGCGACCGAAGCGCCGCGCTGGACGTTCTACGGCTTCCCGTCGGCGTTCGTCCTCGGCCGCTTCATCGAGTGCGTGCTCGCATTCACCTGCGCCGGGCTCGTGATCGCGAAGGTGCTGCCGAAGCGCTAGTCGGAGCGCGCGGGCCTACGCCGCGCGTCCTTCTCCGAGCACCGGTTCGAGCACCGGGTCGTCGCGCCGATAGCTGCGCAGCCGCGGCGTCTTCGCGGCGATCCACAGCGTCGCGAGCACGCAGCCGATGCCGCCCGTCGCGATCGACAGCGGCGCGCCGAAGCGCTGCGCGACGAGACCGGCCTCGAGCTCACCGAGCTGCGGCCCGCCCATGAAGAACACCATGTTCACGCTGCTCATCCGACCGCGCAGGTGATCGGGCGTGCCGAGCTGGCGGATCAGATTGCGCAGCACCGCGCTGACCGTGTCGGCCGCGCCGGACACGGCGAGGCACGCGAACATCACCCAGTAGCTCGTCGTCATGCCGAACGCGATCGTCGCGACGCCGTAGACGAGCACGCTCGCGACGAGCACGCGGCCGCGCGACACGATGCGCGGCGTCACGTCGGCGAGCACGAGGCTCGCAGCGAACGCGCCGATCGCCTGCGCGGCGACGAGCAGCCCGTACGCGTTCTCGTCGTTGCCGAGGCCGAGCACGTCCTGCGTGACCATCGGCAGCAGGCCGACGGCCGACGCGAAGAACGTCGCGAGGAAGTCGAGCAGCATGCTCGAGCGGATCAGGTCGTGGCGCCAGACGAAGCGCAGGCCCTCGGCGATCGACGAGAGGCTCACGCGCGCGGTCACCGAGCGCACGATCTCGCGCGGACGCATGCTGACGAGCGCGAGGACGACGCCGACGAAGCTCAGCGCGTTCAGCAGGTAGCACCACTCGAGGCCGAGCCACGCCATCACGACGCCGGCGAGCGCCGGCCCGCCGACCGCGGCGCCCTGGAACAGGATCATGTTCAGGCTGATCGCGTGCGGCAGGTCCTTCTCGGGCACGAGCGTCGGCACGAGCGCCATGCGCGCGGGCGCCTCGAACGCGTTCAGCACCGACGCGGCGCCCGCGAGCGTGTACAGGCCGACGAGATTCAGGCTGCCCTGCTTCGTCGACCACCAGATCCAGGTCGCGAGCGCGCCGAGCAGCAGGTTCAGGCAGATCAGCAGGCGCCGGCGATCGAACGTGTCGGCGACGGCGCCGCCGATCAGCGAGCACACGATGATCGGGACGACTTTCACCGCGCCGACCATCGCGAGCGCGGCGCCCTTCGACTCTGGCTCGCACAGCAGCGTGACGTGCCAGAGGATCGTCGCGCTCTGCATCATCGAGCCGCACAGCGAGACGAGCTGGC
>SCVU01000607.1 GCA_004296785.1 Planctomycetota bacterium | reverse complement strand
ACGAGCACGTTCGGCGCGCGCGCGGCGACGGCGAGTGCGCCGAAGCTCGGCGAGCTCGTCAGCGCGCGCGGCGCGCCGTCGATCGGGATCTCGTACGCGCGCACGGTGCCGGCGTCGTCGATCGCGCCGTAGAGCTTCTTCGAGTCGGCCGACCACACGAGGTTGTCGGCGCTGCGATCCCAGTTCGGCGCGACCGCGCGCAGCGCGCCGCTCGCGCGGTCGAGCAGCATCAGCTTGCGCGTGTCGCCGTAGAACCCGACGACCGACTGGCGCGCGAATGCGAGCCACTTGCCGTCGCGGCTGTACTGCGGCACCGCATCGGACGCGCGGTTGCCCTGCGTGCGGTTGACGGCCTGCTTCGAACCGAGCGCGAGCGTGTACACGTCGCTGTCGGTGAAGTTGGCCGCGGGATCCGAGTCCGCGGTGAACGCGACCTCCTTGCCGTCGGGCGCGACGTCGTACAGCGGGCTCTCCAGCGGCACCGCGCGCCGCGGCAGCTCGAGGCCGGTGCCGAGCGTGATCGGCTCGACCGCGCCGCCTTCGATCGTCACCGCGTACAGGTGCAGCTCGCGGTCGTCGACGTGCACGTCCCACGCCGTCACCGGCGCGGCGTCCCAGATCAGCGCCTTCGACTTCGCGGCCTCGCGCTCCTCCAGCCGCTTCTGCTGCGCCTCGAAGCCGTCGAGATCGCGCCACACGCGCGTCAGGAATGCGATGCGCTTGCCGTCCTGGAACCACATCGGCTGCGCGACGCCGGTCGGCACGCTCGTCACGCGCCGCGCCTCGCCGCCGTCGAGCGGCAGCACGTACAACTGCGGCGCCTTGTCGCCGTCGCGTTCGGCGACGAACAGCACGCGCGTGCCGTCGGGCGAGATCGACGGCGCGCCTTCGCTCGCGACGTGCGTCGTCAGGCGGCGCGACGCCGAACCGTCGGTGCGCCACAGCCACAGGTCGGCCAGTCCCTTGTCGCTCGCCATGTCGTAGCGCGTGACCGCGCAGATCGCGAACGAGCCGTCGGGCGCGAGCGTCGGGACGCCGAGGCGCTCGAGCTGCCACGAGCGCTCGGCCGTGAACGGCGCGAGCTCTTGTGCGACGGTCGGGACGGACGAGAGCAGGACGAACGAAGCGAGTGCGCGCGCGAGATTCATGGCGCACAAGATCGCGTCGGCGAGCGCAGCGCGCGAGTCCGTGCGCGGAGATTCGCGCGAAGTGGAACGCGGCGCTTGCCGAGCGCTTACGCCGACCGCTCGCGCCGGGTGGTCACGGCGAGTGCTCGCGGCGGCGTGGATACGAAAGTGGCGACCGGTGTCCGGCCCAGCCCATGCGCAGAGACGGGTCCCGCGCGTGTGGCGGACCCGGTGAGGGAGGGGAAGGTGGGGAAGGGCTCTGCGGAGCTTTGAGGCTGGTCGGGCGCGGTCGCCGAGGCCGTTATCGGGCGAAAGTCCGGCGGGCCGTAGGCCCTGGGGCCAGAAAATAGACGCTCCGCGACGTCAGCGCCCGGCGGGGCCCAAGTCGTAGAGCGCGAGGCCGGGGGCGCAACCGACGATGGCGAGACCGCGGCCGTCGAGCTCGACGACGCGCACGGCGCCGGTCGACCTCGGAAACGGCCTGCGGTCGGGATCGCAGCGCAGCTCGTCGCTCCACAGCAGCGCGCCGCTCGCTTCGCGCGCCTCGACGCGCACGAACGCGCCGCTGAAGCCGACGAGTTGGCCCTGCTCGAGGTGGAGCGCGCCGCGCAACGCGATCCCACCGTACTCGGCGTGTCGCTCCGGCTCGGTCCTGCGCGCGTACTCGAGCCCGCTGATCTCGCGCGTCGCGCCGGTGTCGAGCGCGTGCTCGAACCAGCGCTGTGCTTCGCGCGCACGGTCGTAGCAGCCGAACGCCA
>SCVU01000606.1 GCA_004296785.1 Planctomycetota bacterium | reverse complement strand
GGCAGTCCGATGTCGTCGTAGGCGAGCTTGTACTCGAGGCAGTCGCCCCACGCGTCGAAGCTGCTCGGCGGCTTGTAGCCGCGCTTGACCGCCTCGTCGAAGTCCTCGGTGCCCGGGATCGCGCGGAACGGGAAGATGTCCGACGCGGAGACCGGGAAGCGGTGCTTCATCAGCGCCGCGAGCTTGATCGTGCCGAGCATCGACTCGCGCGTCTCACCCGGGTACCCGATGATCCACGTGCAGCCGGTCTGGATGTGGCGGTCGTACAGCCGCCCGAGCGCGAGCCCGAGGTGGTTGTCGAGGTCGATGTTCTTCTTGACGCGCTCCTGCTGCTCCTTCGTGCCGGCTTCCGCGCCGAGGATCACGAGGTGGCACTTCGAGTCCTTCAGCAGATCGCAGGACGCTTCCTTGTAACGCGCGATCGTCTCGATCTCGTACGTCGCGTTCCACCAGAACGGCGAGCCGTTGTCGATCAACGCCTGGCAGAACTCGTTCGAGCGCTTCTCCGCGACGCCGAAGTTCGCGTCCTGGAAGCGCACCGTGTTGAACTTGAAGCGCTCCTGGCACTCGAGCAGACGCTCGGCGAGCAGCTTGCCCGGGATCGCCTTCCAGCGTCGGCCCGTCACCATCGGCGAGCAGCAGAACGTGCACGGCTCGGGGCAGCCGTAGCTCGAGTAGTACGAGAAGCCGCGCCACTGCGTGCCCGCGGGCATGCCCCACGGCAGCGGCAGCCGGTGGCGCTGCTTCGCCTTGCCCGGGTGGTTCTGCCAGTGCACGTAGCGCTCGAAGTCGAGCAGGTGCCACGGGCAGTCGGGGAACTCGTCGAAGCCGACGACCGCCTGGTGCGCGGTGTAGACGACGCGGTTGTCGCGCCACAGCGCGAGGCCCGGCACGTCGTCGAGCTTCGTGCCGTTCTCGAGCGCTTGCACGACGTTCCAGAACACGAGCTCGCCCTGGCCCATGCCGACGGCGTCGGCGATGCCCTCGCGCAGGTAGATCTCGGGGTGGACGCTCGGGAACCAGCCGCCCCAGATGATCGGGAGCTTCGGGAAGCGCTCGCGGATCTTGCGCGCCACGCGCGCGCCGTGCGCGACCTGGAAGCCGAGGATGCACGAGGAGCCGAGGCACAGCGCGCCGTCGCACAGCTCCATCAGGCGCTGCTCGTAGTCGTCGTGCACCATCGCGTCGACGACGTGCACTTCGTAGCCGTGCTTGTCGGGCAGCGTCGCGATCTGCAGCAGCTCGAGCGGCAGGAGATCGGGGCTCGCGCGCACGCCTTCGGCCGGATCGGCCCGGTGCGGCAGGAACAGGACGATGCGCTTTTTCTGTTGCTGGATCATGGCGTCGGTCTGGGCCCCGGAGCGTGCGCCGAGCGGCATCCGCAGCGCAAAGACTTCCGTGCGCGTGACATTATGCACGGCTGTCCGCGAGCGGGCGGCCAAATTCTCGGCGAAGACCGCCCTTGGACGCAGCCGAGCGGGCAGCGGCGCGTCCGGCGCCGCCGGGGCGCGAAACTACTTCGGGACCTCGAAGGCGAGCACCCACGCCTGCCAGGCCGCGTCGAACTCGCCGTACCCCATCTTGAAGCACTCGCGGAACACCTCGCGGTGGTACTCGATCATCTTCGAGCCGTCCGTCCGGCCGTCCGCGCCGATGCGCCCCTTGAGCTTGTCCGCGAACAGCGCGAACGCCTTCGGGTGCTCCTTCAGCATGTAGTCGACCATCGACCAGGTCGTGTAGTGGTGCGCGAGCTTGAACTCCGCGAAGGTCTTCAGGGAGATCAGCTCGGCCATCCGCGGCGCGCTGCCCTTCTTGATCAGCGCGCGCACCTCGCCGAGCCAGTTCTCCTTCGTCGACATGTCCGCGCCGGCGCCTTCGGACGCGTCGAACGAGTTGTACTTCGGATCGATCTCGCGCTCGATCACGTGGCCCATGCCCTCGCGCACCCAGGCCGGCGTGTCGTACGCGTAGAACTTGTAGCCGTCCCACATCAGGTGGGCGAGGTTGAAGCCGATGTGGCCGTGCAGCGCCGAGTCGCGCCGCAGCGCGCCCTGCTCGAGGTGGATCGTCACGTTGAGCGCGCCGCGCTGGATCACGTTCCAGCGCTGCGTCGAGCCCGTCTGCACGCCGTAGTGCAGCCGCAGGAACTCGCTGAACAGCTGCTTCGTCGGCACGACGAGCACCTCGTACTTGTCGCGCTGGCCGAGGTACGGCCCTTCGCCCATGTACTTGCCCTGCTGCGTCCACTGCTGCGGCGCCGCGGGGAAGTCCGACTGCTTGACGTCGAAGACCTGCAGCATGCGCTGGTAGATCTCCTCGACGCGCAGCGCATACAAGTGGATGCGCAGCCACGAGTCGAACACCTTCGTCTTCGGCGAGACCTCGGGCAGTGCCGCGTTCAGGATCGCGAGCTCGCGCTCGTACTTCGCGCGATCGCCGGCGTTCATCTTGATCTCGGGCAGGTACATGCCGAGCCGGAAGTGCTCGGTCTCCGCCCAGCGCAGATCCACCGTCGGCATGAACGCGTCGACCTTCGCCGTGTCGGTGGTCGAGAAGATGAACCCGTAGTGCG